>JBFKUL010000279.1:0-4003 GCA_041635755.1 Burkholderiales bacterium
CCCTTGTACACGCGCCCGGCGAAGTCGAACTTCGAGCCGTGGCAGGGGCAGTAGAACCCGCCCTTCCAGTCGGCGCCCATTTCCGCCTTCGCGTCCGCCGCCTTGAGCTGGGGCGAGCAGCCCAGGTGCGTGCACACGCCCTCGACCACCATGAACTCGGGCTTGATTGCGCGCGTCTCGTTCTTCGCATACTCGGGCTGGATCGAGGATTTCGACGCCGGGTCGGTCAGGTTGGGGATGACCGCCTTGAGCGAATCGAGCATCTCCTGCGTGCGGCGGATCACCCACACCGGCTTGCCGCGCCACTCGTAGATGCCGACTTCGCCCGGGGCGAGCTTGGAGATGTCGACCTCGACGGGCGCGCCGGCCGCCTTGGCGCGCTCCGACGGCATCATGCTTGCGACGAACGGTACCGCCGCGCCGACGCTCGCCGCGCCGCCGACCGCCGAGGTGGCAATGACGAACGTGCGCCGCGCCTTGTTCACTTTCTTGTGATCGCTCATGGGAGAAGCCCTGGAAGGAAGCGGGTCATGCGACAAACCGCAGGATTATACCGACCCACCGCGCTGAATTCCAACTTATTGGCGCTAAGCGACTCAATATGCAGGCTTTTCTAAAAACCAGCCATGACCGATCTCAAACCGGATTGTCGGCCTCGATGTAGCGGTGCGCGAGGCCAAAACGCTCGGCGAGGTGTGCACCGAGCGCCTGCGCCCCGAAGCGCCCGGTGGCGTGATGGCCGGCGGCGATGAAGGCCACGCCCGACTCGCGCCCAAGATGTGCGTGCTGCTCCGAGATTTCACCTGTGACGTAGGCATCGATGCCGAGCGCCACCGCCTGCTCGAAGAAACCCTGCGCGGCGCCCGTGCACCTCGCCACGTGCTCGATGCGCCGCGCCGCATCACCGATCACGAGCGGAGCACGCCCGAGCGCGGCCTGCGTTCGCTGCGTGAACTCGGCGAGCGTGACGCTCGAGGCAAGGCGCCCGTGGCACACCAGGTCCTGCTCGCCGGAGCCGCCTTCTTCGAGCAGACCGAGGCGCCGTCCGATTTGTGCGTTGTCGCCGAGCTCGGAATGGACATCGAGCGGCAAGTGAAAGGCATACAGGTTCAGGTCGTTGACGAGGCCATTGGCGATGCGCTCGCGCCGCGCGCCGGCGATGCGGCCCTCTTCGTCGCGCCAGAATCAGCCGTGATGGACGAACAGCGCGTCGGCCCTCGCCTCGACCGTGGCGTGACGCAGCGCCAGGCTCGCCGTCACCCCGGTCACCAGCGTGCCGATCTCCGCCCGGCCTTCGAGCACCAGTCCGTTCGGACAATAGTCCTTGCAGCGGCCCGGCTCGAGCAGCTCATCCAGTTAGCGCGTCAGGTGGTGGCGCTTGATGTCGCTTTGCGGTTCCTCGAAATGGACCATCAAGGGGCGATTTCGCCTCTGCCTCCTATGGTAGATTAACCGCCCCATGTACCGCCTGTGGCTGATCTTTTCCCAGGCGGCGACCGTCGCAGTCGCCGTGCTGTTCGTCGTCACGACGTTCAGGCCGGAATGGCTGCCGCCGCGCGGCGGCTTGTTGCAGTCGCCCGTCGCCGTGCTCAAGCAGGCCGCGGTGCCGCCGAGCAGCGCCACCTCGGACTCGTACTTCGGAGCGGTGCAGCGTGCCACGCCTTCGGTGGTGAACATTTTCACCAGCAAGGAAGTGCGCTCGCCGCGTCATCCGCTGCTCAGCGACCCGCTGTTCCGGCGCTTCTTCGGCGACCAGTTCCCGGACGACCCGCAGACCGCGACCAGCCTGGGCTCGGGTGTGATCGTCAGCGCAACCGGCTACATCCTCACCAACAACCACGTGGTCGAGGCGGCGGACGAGATCGAAGTCGCGCTGCCCGACGGCAAGAAGCTGCTCGCAAAGGTGGTTGGCAGCGATCCGGAGACCGACCTCGCCGTATTGCGCGTGAGCGGCGATGCGCTGCCGTCGATCACCTTCGGCTCCTCGGAGACGCTGCGCGTGGGCGACGTCGTGCTCGCGATCGGCAATCCGTTCGGGGTCGGCCTGACCGTGACCTCGGGCATCGTCTCGGCGCTCGGGCGCAGCGGGTTGCAGATCAACACTTTCGAGAATTTCATCCAGACCGACGCAGCGATCAACCCGGGCAATTCGGGCGGAGCACTGATCGATGCGCGCGGCAACCTGGTCGGCATCAACACCGCGATCTACTCGCGTTCGGGCGGTTCGATGGGCATCGGCTTCGCGATTCCGGTCTCGACCGCAAAGATGGTGATGGAGCAGATCATCCGCACTGGCAGCGTGACGCGCGGCTGGATCGGCGTCGAGGTGCAGGAGATTACGCCCGTGCTCGCGGAGTCGTTCAAGCTCGGCGATACGCGCGGCGCGATCATCGCCGGCGTGCTGCGGGGTGGTCCGGCGGACAAGGCGGGCATCAAGCCCGGCGATGTGCTGACCGAAGTGCGTGGCAAGCCGGTGAGTGATCCCTCCTCGATGCTCAATCTCGTCGCGGCGCTCGAGCCTGGCACCAGCGCCAAGATGAAACTCAAGCGCCAGAACAAGGAGCTCGAAGTCAACGTCACGGTGGGCCGCCGGCCCAAGCCGCCGCCGCGCACCGAGTAACGCAACGTCTGAACCGGATCGCCCGCCGGAGCCGTACTGGCAAACAGGGCGCGCCCGCCCAGCAACGAATGCAGTGGCGGGCCAGAACCGCCATCAAAGAGCGGAACGATCTCATCGCAAACAGGCGGATCAGACCGCCGGAGGGAAGCGGATCAAGCCCGCTTCGTGGAGGAGGCACACATGACGACGTCCCCGTCGCTGCCGCGCGACGCGGAGAGCATTCTCAAGCTCGCCGCGCGCTCGATGTTCGACCTGTTCTCGTCGATGAGCGAAGGCATGCTGCTCGTCGATCGCGCCGGCCGCGTGGCATGGATCAACGACAGCTACAAGAGGTTCCTGCCTGCGCTCGGCTTCGCCGCCCCGGAAGAATTCGTCGGCCGGCCGGTGGCCGAAGTGATCCCGAACACGCAGATGCATCACGTGCTCGAGACCGGCAAGCCGATCCTGATCGATCTGCTCACCAACAAGGCAGGTACCTTCGTCGTGAGCCGCATCCCGCTGCGCGACGGCGCCGGCGAGGTGATCGGCGTGCTCGGCATGGTGCTGTTCGATCACCCCGAGACCACACTGCAGCCACTCATCGCGAAGTTTGCGCGACTGCAGCGCGATCTCGACGACGCGCGCAAGGCGCTCGCCGCGCAACGCCGCCCGAAGTACACCTTCGCGAGCTTCATCGGCTCGAGCCCCGCAGCGCTCGAGGTCAAGCGCCAGGCGCGGCGCGCGGCGCAGTCCGAAGGCAACGTGCTGCTGCTCGGGGAGACCGGTTCCGGCAAGGAATTGCTCGCCCACGCGATCCATGCCGCGTCAGCGAGAGCCGCTTACCCGATCATCGGCGTCAACCTCGCGGCCGTGCCCGACGCGCTGCTCGAGGCCGAGTTCTTCGGCGTCGCGCCCGGAGCCTATACGGGCGCCGATCGAAAAGCGCGCGATGGAAAGTTCGTGCTCGCCGATCACGGCACGCTGTTCCTGGACGAGGTGGGCGATATGCCGCTCGCGCTGCAGGCGAAGCTCCTGCGCGCGTTGCAGGAGCAGGAAATCGAGCCGCTCGGCTCCAACAAGGTGATCAAGATCGACGTTCGCGTCATCGCGGCGACCAGCCGGGACCTGAAGGCGATGGTGGCGCAGGGACGCTTTCGCGAGGACCTGTACTACCGCCTGAACGTGCTGCCGATCCGGCTGCCGGCACTGCGCGAACGCCTCAGCGACCTCGAGGCGCTTGCCGAGTCGCTGCTCGAGTCGATCGCGACGCGCACCGGCATGCCGCAGCGCGAGCTTGCGCCCTCGGCGCTTGCGGCGCTCGCCTCGCATGCGTGGCCAGGCAACGTGCGGGAGCTGCGCAATGTGCTCGAGCAGGCGGCGATGCTCACCGACCACCCGAGGCTC
>JBFKUL010000280.1:0-3995 GCA_041635755.1 Burkholderiales bacterium
CAGCGCTCGAAGGCCTCGGCACGGTCGACATCCTGGTCAACAACGCCGGCGGCAGCCGCAAGTTCTCGCTCGAGACGGGCGAGGATCAGTGGCAGGAAGCGATGACGCTCAATTTCACGCGCCAGCGGCAGCTTGCGCACGCGCTCATCGACCAGATGATCGAGCGCAAGTGGGGGCGCATCGTCAACATCACCGGCAAGAGCGAGCCCGAAGGCATCAACGGCGCGTTCTGCGCCAAGGCGGCGATGCACTCCTGGGCGAAGGGCCTATCGCGCGAGGTCGGCAAGCACGGCATCACGGTCAACTGCATTCCGCCCGGGCGCATCCTGAGCGAGCAGATTCTGCGCAACTACACGCCGGAATTCCGCCAGTGGCAATCGGAGCACGAGATTCCGGTGGGCGAGTACGGCCAGCCGGAGGACATCGCGAACCTGGTGACGTTCCTCGTCTCGCCGCGCGCGCGCTACATCACCGGCGCGGTGATCCCGGTCGACGGCGGCCTGCGCCGCTACCAGTTCTAGGGCGCGCGATGGCGCAAGGCCAAGCCGCCGTCTGGGATGTCGTCGTCGTCGGTGGCGGCAATGCGGCGCTCTGCGCCGCGCTCGCGGCGCGCGAGTCGGTCGAGCGCGTGCTGGTGCTCGAGCGCGCGCCCGAAGACGAAGCCGGCGGCAACTCCCGCTTCACGGCGGGCCTGATGCGCGTCGCCTACGCGGGGGTGGACGACCTGAAGCGGGCGGTCCCGGATCTCACTGCGGAGGAGATCGCACGCACCGATTTCGGCACCTACACCGAAGAGCAGTTCCTCGACGACATGGCGCGCGTCACCGAATTCCGCTGCGATCCGGACCTTACCGAGCTTCTGGTGAAGCGCAGCCTCGCCGCCGTCGAATGGATGCGCACGAAAGGCGTACGCTTCACCGCCGCCTGGGGCCGGCAGGCCTTCAACATCGGCGGCAAGTTCAAGTTCTGGGGCGGGCTCACGGTCGAAGCGGTCGGCGGGGGGCCGGGCCTGGTCGAATCGCTCACCCAAGCGGCAAGAAAGAACGGTATCGATCTCTGGTACTCGGCGCGCGCGACCGGCTTCATCGCGGACGACGAAGGCGTGAAGGGCGTGCGCGTCCGGCGCAGCGGCAAGACGATCGAGGTCTCGGCACGAAGCGTGGTGCTCGCCGCAGGCGGCTTCCAGGCGAACGCCGAAATGCGCGCGCGCTACCTCGGGCCGAACTGGGAGCTCGCCAAGGTGCGCGGCACGCGCTTCAACACCGGCGACGTGATCCGCATGGCGCTCGACGCGGGGGCCGCGCCCAGCGGCAACTGGTCGGGCTGTCACGCGGTGGCGTGGGAGCGCAACGCGCCCGAATTCGGCGACCTCGCCATCGGCGATCAATACCAGAAGCATTCCTATCCCTGGGGCGTCTACATCAACGCGCAGGGCAAGCGCTTCCTCGACGAAGGCGCGGACTTCCGCAACTACACGTACGCCAAGTACGGGCGGGTGATCCTCGCGCAGCCGGGACAGTTCGCCTGGCAGATCTTCGACGCCAAGGTGAAAGCGCAGCTGCGCGACGAGTACAAGATCCGCCAGGTCACCAAGCACACCGCGAACACGCTCGAAGCGCTCTGCGCGAAGCTCGAGGATACGGACGGCGAGGCGGCGCTCGAGGAATTGAAGGCCTACAACGCCGCAGTGCGCCAGGACATTCCGTTTGATCCGAACGTGAAGGACGGGCGCTGCACGACCGGGCTCGCGATTCCGAAGTCGAACTGGGCCAACACGCTCGACACGCCGCCCTTCGAGGCTTATGCGGTGACCTGCGGCATCACGTTCACGTTTGGCGGCTTGCGCATCAACACCGACGCGCAGGTGCTGAATACCGACGGCGAGCCAATCCCGGGCCTCTACGCCGCCGGCGAACTGGTCGGCGGGATCTTCTATTTCAACTACCCGGGCGGCACCGGCCTGACCAACGGCGCGGTGTACGGCCGCATCGCAGGGTCCAACGCATCCGCGTTCGCCAAACGTACGAGATAGCAGCGACCGAATCGGGTTGGCGCGCGTCATGGCGCGACTCGCGTTTCGACCACAGTAGCGCCGGAAGCCGGGGGCGGCAGCATCCGTCCAGAGTGTGCACGGCGCCTATTTCGCGGCCGCCTTCCACAGCCCCATCATGCGCCCGTCCGGGTCGGTGAACAGGCACAGCCTGCCCATCCCGGGCACCTCCTGGTCTTCAACGTGGATCTTGCCGCCGGCGGCGACGATTTTCTTGCGGTAGGCGGCGAGATCGTCGACGAGAATGTACAGCGTCAAGTTGCCGGGCCAGGGCCCTTCGCGCTCCGGCTTGAAGATTCCACCGCCGATACCGCCTTCGTCGGCCTCGACGAGGCGGTAATTCATGTGCGGCAGATTCTCGATCTTCCAGTCGAACAGCTTCTCGTAGAACGCGGCGATCTTGGCCGGGTCGTTCGACATCATTTCCCAGTGCACTACGGGTCTGCCCATGGAGGCCTCCATCTTCAGATGAGTTTAGAGGCGCGACGCCTGGCGCAGGCTGGCCGCGTGCACGCTCAGCCCTTCGCAAGGTAGGCGGCGAGCTGGTCGAACGTTCCGGTCCAGCCCTGCTGCATCGATGGGCGGCCTTCCTCGAAGGTCTTGCGCTCTGCCTCGGTCGCGGCGTGCGGACTCCACCTTACCGTGATCTTCGTCTTGCCCGCCTGCGCCTCGAGACTCACCGTCGAGAGCGTGTGCAGCGGCCAGTTTGGCGACCATGGATGGCGCGTCACGCCGGCCTTCTCGTCGGAGAAGGACACGATGAAATTGAGCCGCTGTCCGGAGACGATCTCCCGATAGACGAATCTGCCCCAGACGTCGCTGCCGTCGGGCGCCCGCAAGCCATAGTGAAACATGCCTCCCGGCCGCAGCTCGAGCTTGCAGGTGTGCACCTTGAATCCCTTGGGGCCCCACCACTGCTTCAAACGCTCGGCATCGGTCCACGCCTGCCACACGCGCTCGAGCGGTGCGTCGACGATCCGGGTGATGACGAACGCTTCGCGGCTTCCCGCGGACATGATGCTTCTCGTTTACAGGTCGACCAGCAACCTGAAGCCGCCCCAGATCATCCGCTTTGCATCGAACGGCACTGCATTCGGATTCATCATGCCGGCGAGACGCTTGTCCTTCATGGCCTTGGCGTTGATGCGATCGCGCTGCGCGCGCGACTTGAACACGATCCAGGAAAACATCACCGTCTCGCCTCGGCGCAGCTTCACGCTCTGTGGAAAGGATGTGTGCTTGCCGGGCCTCACATCGTCGGCGACACATTCCCTGAACTCGAGCGCGCCATGCTCGCGCCAGATCCTGCCCGCTTTGCGGGCCATGCGACGATAGGCTCGCAGGTTCCTCTTGGGCACGGGCAGCACGAATCCGTCGACGTAGGCCATGGGCGCTCCGGGTGAGGTCCGACGGTGCAGTTTCGACCCGCCTCACCCCTGCTGTCCAGCAGCGCATCGTCAGCGACTGCGAAGACGGCATCGCGGCACCCAGCGTATACTTTTCCAGCGACATGACCGTCAACAAGCGCTACGCACGCCGCGAGGACCTGGGCCTGACCAAGGCCGAGTTCGCCGTTCTTCGGCGGCTCGACTCGCCGGAGAAGATCCAGACATTCTTGTTCGCCCTGAAGCAGAACTTCGAGCCGGACGGCGACACCTGCCGGCCGGTGCGCGTGATCCTGCGCGAACGTAACGCGCACTGCATCGAGGGGGCGATGCTCGCGGCGTGCGCGCTATGGGTGCACGGTCGGCAGCCCCTTTTGCTCGACATGCGCGCAGAGCAGGACTTCGATCACGTGGTGGCGCTGTTCCGGCGCAATGGCTGCTGGGGCGCGATCTCCAAGACCAACGGTATCGGCCTGCGCTGGCGCGACCCGGTATACCGTACGCTTCGCGAGCTCGCGATGTCGTACTTCCACGAGTATTACAACAAGCGCGATCACAAG
>JBFKUL010000281.1:0-3977 GCA_041635755.1 Burkholderiales bacterium
ACCGGGTCCTTGGCGCCGATCGCCATGAACGCCTCGCCCTGCCAGCGCTTCTGCCACCAGTCGCGCGCCCGGCGCGAGAGCTCGGCGCCTGGTGCGTCCAGGCGATCCGGGACGAGGTTCGGAAAGCGCCGTACGCCGGCCTTGTAGCGTGCATCGGGAAACGGTGCGTCGTAGGCGGCGGCCTCAGCCTCGACCAGATGCGCGCAGGAGCGTGCGAGCAACTTGCCGCAGGCGAGATCGGGGTTCTTGTTTGCGTATGCGCGCCAGGCAACGAAGCCTTCGGGCAGCGGGGCGTCGCCAGTCCCGAGTGCGGTGTTCATGACGAGCAGTCGCGCGTAGCGCGCCGGCGCCTCCATCGGCAGCGTGAGGCCGAGCAGCCCGCCCCAGTCCTGCACCACGAGCGTGACGCGCTCGAGCTTCAGCCGCTCCACGAGCTCGAGCAGAAAGGCGCGGTGGAAGTCGAAGGTATAGGTCGCTTCGTCCTCGGGCTTGTCCGAGCGGCCGAAGCCGATGAAATCCGGCGCCACCACGCGTGCGCCGCCCTCGAGGAACACCGGGATCATGCGCCGGTAAAGATACGACCAGGTCGGCTGGCCGTGCAGGCACAGGAACGTGTGTGCCGGGTTCTTCGGGCCCTCGTCGACGTAATGCGCGCGCATGCCGCGCCACTCGAGGTAGCGTGGAGCGTAAGGAAAGCCGGGCAGGGTGGCGAAGCGCTCGTCGCCGGTGCGCAGGATCGCGCTCATGGCGGTTCATTCTACCGGCCCGCTACAATCCGGGCGAGACAACGGAGGACGCATGGACTACTCGAAATACAAGGACCTGAAAATCCGGCGCGTCGAGGCCGGAATCCTCGAGATCGTGATGGGCGAGGAGGGCGCGAAGCTCTCCACCGCCACGGCGCGCATGCACGGCGAGCTCGCCGAGATCTGGCTTGACATCGACCGCGATCCCGAGACCCGCGTCGCGATCCTGCGCGGCGCCGGCAAGGGCTTCTCGGGCGGCGGCGACCTGGCGATGGTGGAAGAGATCACGCGCGACTTCGCCACGCGCGTGCGGGTCTGGCGCGAAGCGCGCGATCTGGTCTACAACATCATCAACTGCTCGAAGATCGTGGTGTCCGCCATGCACGGGCCCGCGGTCGGTGCGGGGCTGGTCGCCGGGCTGCTGGCCGACGTCTCGATCGCGGCAAAGAACGCTCGCATCATCGACGGTCATACGCGCCTGGGCGTGGCCGCGGGCGATCATGCGGCAATCGTCTGGCCGCTCCTGTGCGGCATGGCGAAGGCGAAGTACTACCTGCTGACCTGCGATCAAGTCACCGGCGAAGAGGCAGAGCGGATCGGCCTCGTGTCGCTGGTGTGCGAGGAGGCTGAAGTGCAGGCGAAGGCGCTCGACGTCGCGCGCAAGCTCGCCGCGGGCGCGCAGACCGCGCTGCGCTGGACCAAGTACAGCTTGAACAACTGGCTGCGCATGGCGGGGCCGAGCTTCGATAACTCGCTGGCGCTCGAATTTCTCGGCTTCTCCGGACCCGAGGTGCTGGAGGGCATCGCCTCGCATCGCGAGAAGCGCGTACCACGCTTCCCGCCGCCGCCGGAAGCGTTCTAGTCCGGCCGCTTGCTGAAGCCGAGCTTGCCGGCGTCGCCCTGCCTTGGCGGCGCCGCCCCCGGAGCGGCGGCCGGCGCCGCAGCAGCGCCGGAGAACAGCCGCTCGATGTCGCGCGCGATCGGGTCGGGGTCCGGGCTCGCCCGGCCCAGAGAGCTCAGCAGCACTCTCGCCGGAAGGTCCATCAGCGTCGGATCGGGATGGTCCAGCAGATGAGCGACGTTTTGCAGCGCGGGCACGATATGCGTGCCGCGCGCACCGGGCATCGCGCTTTCGATGCCGTTGATGAGCGCAGCTTGCGCGCGCGCGATGCCGGCAATCAGTTCGGCAAGCTTGTGGGCGGAGATGTCCATGGGATGGCGCCTCCTCGTGGCGTGGCGCGACGATGGTAACATCCGCGCGTTCTCCGCGGAGCGCGCGGGCCTTGATCAAGCGGATGCTGGTGGTCTTGCTTTGGCTCGGCGCGGCGGCGGCCGCCGCGATCGCGCTGCATACCGGTTTGACGGAGGGGGAGACCGTGTTTTCTTGGAAGCGACCCGACAATCTCGGCGTGAAGGACGGCCGTCTCGCACCCTGCAGGCGCACGCCGAATTGCGTCTCGTCGCAGGCCGATCGGTCGGACACGCAGCACTACATCGAGCCGCTGCGCATCGAAGGCGGTGGCGGGCGGGCGATGGCGGCGCTGCGCAAGACCGTCGAGGGCATGGCGCGCACTCGCGTCATTGGCGAAGCGCCCAACTACCTTTACGCTGAGTTCCGCTCGAAGCTGCTTGGCTACGTCGACGACGTCGAGTTTGCGCTCGACGAGAAGGCTGGCGTGATCCACGTGCGCTCGGCCTCGCGGCTCGGACGGCGCGATTTCGACGTCAATCGCAATCGCATCGAGGCGATCCGCAGGCGATTCGGCCGCGCCGGCGGCGCCTAGCGCCGCGCGGCGAAGGCCGCAGCGAGCGCCGCGCCGGCCTCATCCACGGCGCGGCGCGCTTCGTCGACCACGCCGGTCATGCGAAAGAAGGCGTGGATCATGCCCTGGTAGTTCGACAGCTTCACCGCGTTCCCCGCCTCGCGCAGGCGCTCGGCGTAAGCGATGCCCTCGTCGAGCAGCGGATCGTGCCCGGCGACGATCACCAGCGACGGCGGCAGGCGCGACAGATCCGGCGCGGCGAGCGGCGCCCAGCGCCAGTCCTCGCAGTCGGCCTCATCACGCAGGTAATTCCCCATGAACCAGCGAATCGCGCGCCGCGTCAGCAGATGGCCTGCGGCAAACGCGTGATGCGAGCGCGACTCGGGGCGCTTGGCGGTCGCCGGATAGATCAGCAGCTGAAACGCGAGCGCGGGGCCGCCCGCGTCGCGCGCGAGCAGCGCGCACACGGCGGCGAGATTGCCGCCCGCGCTGTCGCCGCCGACCGCGATGCGCGTCGCGTCCCAGCCATGCGCGGCCGCGTGGTCCGCGGCCCAGCACAAGGCCGCGAAGGCGTCCTCTACCGCGGCCGGAAACTTGTGCTCGGGCGCGAGCCGGTAATCGACCGACATGACCGCGCAGCGCGCGCGGTTGGCGAGCTGGCGGCAGGCGTTGTCGTGGGTGTCGAGGTTGCCGATGGTCCAGCCGCCCCCGTGATAGAACACGAGCAGCGGCAACGCCCGTTGCTCGAGCGGCGTGTAAAGGCGCACCGGGATCTCGCCGCCGGGTCCGGGAATGGTGCGGTTGGCGACGCGCGCAACCGGCTCGGGCGGCGATTCGACGGCCTTGGCGCCCTTGATGTAGAGCGCGCGCGCCTCCGGCGCGGAAAGCTCCGAGTAATCAGGCAGGCCGGCGGCCTTCATCTTCTCCAGGACGGCGACGATCTGCGGGTCGAGCGGCATCACGCGAACTCCACGACGACGGGTTGATGATCGGAAGCCTGCGTCTCGCCGTCGATGCGCACGGCGCGCACGCGCGGGCCGAGGTCCTCGCTGACGAACACGAAGTCGCAGCAGTAGGGCGCGTCGCCGTGCTCGCGGCCATGCAGGCGAAACGAGGGCGGGTGCGCGGTGCCGGGGTTCGCGAGCGACCACGCGTCGAGCAGGCGCGGCACGCCGCCCTCGAACGGCGCCTGCATGCGCGCGTACATTGGATCTTGCGGCGGCAGATTGAGATCTCCGGTGACGATCGCCGAAGTCGCGCTGCCAAGCGGCGCGAACGGCCCCGATGGGTAGCGCGCGGAGGGCGCGGCGGCGACCCGGATGCAAGCCTCGGCATGCAGTTCGCGAAGTCGCTCGACCTGGGCGGCGCGCTGCAGTTCCGAGTAGTACTCGAGATGCGTAGTGGTGACGCGCAGCGGGCCGAATGGCGCCTCGATCACCGCCTCGATGGCGATACGCGGCATGCTCGG
>JBFKUL010000282.1:0-3975 GCA_041635755.1 Burkholderiales bacterium
GAAAGATCGAGCAGCACGTCCTGCCTCCGCTCTCGCGAGATGCGGTTGCCTATATTGCCCAGCATCCTGCCTCGAGCGGCGAATACGCCATTGCTACCTTTGGGCGCAGCGTCTACCTCTCTCGCGATGGCGCGAGAAGCTGGACGAGGATTGCGGAGCGCGGCCTGGGCAAGTGAGCCTCGCTTCGCTCCGGTCGGATCTTGTCTCCGAAATGAAGACCCGGGAAAGTCAGCGCACGGCAGTATGCTGAACGGCTTCGCAGAGGTCGTCGTTGGCTGCGAATCAGACTCGTGTTGCTCGGGCGAGCGCCTTGGGACAGAAAACGCGCAATGATCGAGTTTGGTCCTTGGATGCTGTTCGTTCTGCCGGTCGGCCTTGGCCTTCTCGGTTTCATCGAGCCGTGCTCGGTCGGCTCGACGCTGCTGTTCATCAAGTACATCGAGGGCCGCGAGGCGCGCGCCAAGGTGGCGCAGGTCGCTGTGTTCGCCGCGGCGCGCGCGTCCTTTACCGGATTGCTCGGTCTTGCCGCCGTGGCGCTGGGCGCTGCATTCGTCGGATTGCAGAAGGCAGGCTGGGTGCTGCTCGGCGCGCTTTATGTTGTCATCGGTCTGCTTTTCTTGACTGGGCGTGCCCGCGTCCTGATGGTCTCGCTCGGACCGCGCCTATCACGGTTTTCCGGCGCTAGTGGCTCGGCGACACTAGGTTTGTTGTTCGGGATGAATATCCCGGCCTGCGCGGCGCCGCTCCTGCTCGCGTTGCTCGGCGCCGCCGCTGCCAGCGGAGCCGCCGGAAGCGCCTACGCGACGGGGTTCGTATCGTTGGCATTGTTCGGCCTCGCGCTTACCGCACCGCTGGTCGCCGCGCTGCTATTCGCCCCGATGCGTCGAGCGCTGGATCGGCTCGCCGGTCTGTCGCGGCGCGCTCCGCTTTGGACTGGAGCACTGATGCTGGCGCTCGGCCTGTGGTCGATCGCTGCAGCGCTGCTTTTCGAAATCGAGCTCTAAGTTCCGCCCATCCCGCGGCGACCGCCTGACACGTAAGGAATAGCCTGTCCGCGGGGTCTAATAGCTTGGGATTGGCAACATACGCAGTTTCACGCGTGGATACGCGGAGACCGCTTGCTGTTGCATCGCAGCATTCGACTCTGAGGAGGGTGGCTTACGAATGCTTCTTGAGCGGCGTAGAACGGCCTTCGAGGGTGCGGTAGACGCCTATTACGAAGACCTTTATCGGTATGCGTACTGGCTTTGTCGCAACCACTGGCAAGCCGAGGACGTCGTGCAGGAAGCGCTCTCGCGCGCCTGGCGTAGCTGGTCGCGGCTGCGCGAAGCGCGGGCGCTGAAGTCGTGGCTGTTCACGATCGTGCACAACGAGTTCATGCGCGCGGCGAAGCGCTCGCGCCTCGTCTCGCTGGAGTCCGACGCGGACGCCCTGGAATCCGGCGAGCCCAGCGACCCGAGCGGCGCGATCGAGTTGCGCCGAGCACTGCGCGGCCTGTCCGAGGAGTCGCGCCAGGCGCTGCTGCTGCAGGTGCTCGGCGGCTTTAGCTGCGCCGAGATCGCGACGATGCTCGGTATGCGGGAAGGCGCGGTGATGACCCGGCTGTCCCGTGCTCGCCAGGCGATGCGACGCAAGCTCGAGCCGGACGACTACGGCACGGAGGCGAACATCTCATGAACTGCCTTGAACTGCGGCGCATGGCCATGCTCGATCCGCGGCAACTGGGCGATGTGGCGATGGAACACGCCGAGCAATGCGAAGCCTGTCGCGAGTTTCTTTCGCGGACGTTCCAGTTCGAGATCGAACTGGCGCAGACGCTGCGGGTGCCGGTGCCCGATGGCGCCAAGGAGCGCGCCGTGCGCGGGGCGGTGTCGCCTGCGGCGGCGCGGCAGCCGCGCTGGATGGCGCTCGCCGCGGGATTCCTGCTCGCGGTCGCGCTCGGCGTCGGCCTGGTCTGGCCACGCAACGATCCGATGGCACTCGCCGGCATCGATTTCGTCGTATTTGAGGAGGCGCAGGCGATTCTCGATGCGAAGCCGGTCGAGCCGGATGCGCTGCATCGGGTGGTTGGCCAGCTCGGCATCGCATTACCGGAGCAGCTTGGCGAGATGCGTTATGTCGGCACTTGCCCATTTGTCGGTGCCATCGCTCATCACGTCGTGGTGAAAACGGCGATGGGCAAGGTGACGCTCCTGCTGATGCCCGAGCGCGCGATCACGGTTCGCGTCGCGGCAGCAGCGCGAGGGCTTGAGGCAGTCATCACGCCGGTTGCCGGCGGCAGTGTCGCGATCGTCGCCGGCTCGCCGCATAGCGTCGAGCGAACCGAGATGCTGCTTAAGGCGATCTGAGCTGCCGCGTAAACAAATAGCGCATAGAGAACCCACTCGTGACTTCGTCGCAACACCTGCCAAACCGAAGGAGGGCAAAGATGAACCTGAAACTGCGACCCGTTGTAGCGTCGATGCTGTCGTCGGGGCTTGTGCTTGGCGCACCGCTCGCGCTCGGTGCGAATCCCTGTAGCCCCTGCTCCGCGCGGTCCCGGGACCGGACGCTGCTTGCCGCGAACCCGTGTGCTGCGAAGAACCCGTGCGCCGCGAAGCGCAATCCTTGCGGTGCGAGGAACCCGTGCGCGGCCAAAAAGCGCGGCCCCTGCGGCGCGAACCCCTGCGCTGCGAAGAATCCCTGCGCGGCCAAAAGAAACCCCTGCGGTGCGAATCCCTGCGCCGCGAAAAACCCATGTGCAGCAAAGAACCCCTGCGGCGCCCGCAATCCTTGCGGAGCGGCGGGCGTCGACCCGAAGCTCGTCACTCGGCCCAAGGGCTCTAGCCCCTACAAGGCCGCCAAGGCGACGCTCGAGAGCGACGGAAAGATGCTCTGGAACGACACCAAGCTGAGCACCAACGGACTGGCGTGCGCGTCCTGCCATAACGGCAACGCCGCGTTCAGCGCGACCTTTGCCAAGCCTTACCCCCACGCGGTCGCGATGTCGACGTCGCAGTCCGGCCTGAAGAAGATCACGATGGAGCAGATGGTGCAGTTCTGCATGGTCGTCCCGATGGCCGCCAAGCCGCTACCGTGGGACTCGAAGGATCTGGCGGCGCTCACCGCATACACCGGTGTGGTGCAGAAGGACTTCATGAAGATGGCCGCAAAGAACCCGTGTGCGGCGAAAAGCCCCTGCGCGGCGAAAAATCCGTGCGGCGCAAGGAATCCCTGCGCGGCGAAGAACCCCTGCGGCGCGCGCAATCCGTGCGCGGCAAAGCGTAATCCCTGCGGCGCAAATCCGTGCGCTGCGAAGAATCCGTGTGCGGCGAAGCGTAACCCTTGCGCAGCTAAGAAGTAGCCTTGAGAAGGCGTCAGGCCTTTCGGCCTGCGCGCCGCAACAGCGTCACCCGGCTGATGCTTCGGCGTCAGCCGGCGTCGATCCGTCAGCACCGTAGTTCCACCCTGCAGCACCCGCTGTTAAACCCAAGGAGGTAGAAATGAAACTCAAGCTTCGTCCAGTCCTCGCGACGGTGGTTTCGTCCGGCGTCATGCTCGGCGCACCGCTTGCGATCGCCAACCCCTGCGCACCGCGCGATCGCATGCAGATCGCCGCAAACCCGTGCGCGGCCAAAAAGAACCCCTGCGCAGCCAAGAAGAAGAATCCTTGTGCGGCAAACCCCTGCGCGGCCAAGAAGAAGAATCCTTGCGGTGCAAATCCATGCGCGGCCAAGAACCCGTGCGCGGCCAAGAACCCCTGCGCGGCGAAGAAGAAATAGGTCTTTCGGCAGCAATCTGCGGGCGCGGAAGTTCCGCGCCCGCAGCGTTTCCGGCGCATCTACAATCGAGCCGATGGCCAAAGTTGGAAAGCCCGTGAGTTCCGGACCCCGCGCCGCAGCGGCCTCCAGAAACTCAACGCGCGTGCCCGAAACGGAGCGACAGCTGCCCGCACAGACCGGGAGCCCGGCGCCGCTGCCGGCACCGGATCTCTCC
>JBFKUL010000283.1:0-3970 GCA_041635755.1 Burkholderiales bacterium
GATCCCGCGTTTCGCAGCGGAACGTTGCGCGCAGTCGCTTCGCGCGGTAAGACCATTCTAGGGAAGCCGTCCAGCGGGCGCAATCCGCGGTGAACCTGCCGTGGCGTGCGCGGTCACATACCGCAAGGCTCGCCGCCGAAGCGGGCCGCTCCGCCTGTCGCCCTTCGGCGCCCCGGTCAGCGTTTTCGATTCGCCTCGTGCGGCGAGTTTTCTTGTCTCTCAGAAAGGGAAAGCACATGAAACGTGAAGCGACAACAGCGTGGATGCTCGCTGCCGTGCTGCTCGCTGGCGCCGTTGCGGCGCGCGCCGATACCGTGACGCTGGTCAACGGCGATCGCCTGAGCGGCACGGTCGAGCATCTCTCGGCCGATACGCTCACGCTCGCCACGTCCTACGCCGGCAAGATCAAGATCCGGCGAAGTGAAGTCGCGACACTGGAGACCGACCGCGCCGTCGATCTGCTGCTCGAGGGAGTCGAACGTCCCGTGAGCGCCCGGCTCGCGGGCGCGACCACGGGCCGCGTCGAGCTGGAGCCCGCGCCTGCCGGCTGGGCGACGGACGTTCCGCTGGCGCGCGTGACGCACGTCAATCCGACGCCGGTGGAGTCGGGTATCGGCGTCGCCTACAAAGGCCGCGTCAATCTGTCTTCCGCGCGGACGAGCGGCAACAGCTCGAGCAGCCGGATGTACGGCGAGGCCGAGCTTACGGCGCGAGCCAAGCTCTATCGCTACGCGCTGGGCGTCAAGGGCTTGCGCGCAACGGACTCCGGCACCGAAACGGCGTCCAGCTGGCTCGGCAACGGCAACTACGACCACTTCATCAGCAAGGACCGTTTTCTCTACGGCCGCGGCTCGCTCGAGCGCGACCGCTTCCGCGACATCGATCTGCGCACCACCGTCGGCGGCGGATACGGCCTGCAGCTCTACGACACCGATCGCACCCATCTTTCGGTGCGTGGCGGTATCGATTTGGTCATGCTCGAGCGCACGGGAGGCCTGCGCACGACGCATCCGGCGCTCGGCTGGGGCGTGCGCTTCTCGCATTGGCTGTGGCAGCGCAGCGTCCAGCTGTTCCACGATCAGGACGGATTCTGGGATCTCGAAGACACCCGGCAGGTGACGCTGCGTTCGAAAACCGGACTGCGCGTGCCGATTGCCCAGGGTCTGTCGGCGAACGCGCAGCTCAATGTCGACTGGGAGCGCGAGCCCGCGCCGGGACGCAAATCGACCGACTCGACCCTGCTGCTTGGGCTGGGTTACGAGTGGTAGCTCGACCGCCTGCGGGTCAGCGGGCGGTCTGCCCGGTCAACCGGTCGGCCAGCTCGGCGAAGGGCATTGGCCTGCCGATGAAATAGCCCTGCGCCTCGTCGCAAGCCATGTGCGCGAGCGCCGCCTGAATCTCCTCGCTTTCGATGCCCTCGGCCACCACTTTGAGCTCGAGGTTATGCGCCAACTCCACCAGCGAGCGCACGATGCGGTGGTGCTGCGGGACCTCGAGCATGTTGCGCACGAACATGACATCGATCTTGAGTTCGTTCAGCGGCATTTGCGCGAGGTAATTGATCGACGAATACCCGGTGCCGAAATCGTCGATCGACAGGCCTACGCCATGCTTCTTCAGTTCGTGCAGCGCCTCGATCGCCTGCTTCTGGTCCGCCAGGATCGCGGTCTCGGTGATCTCGAGAACGATGTTTCGGCCGGGCACACCCCAGGTGCGCAGCGCCCGGTCGACGTGGAAGGGCAGATCCGGCTCGCGCAGATCCGAGGGCGAAATGTTGATGCTGACCCTGAAGGACGGATCGATCTTGCGAAACGCTGCGCAGTGCTGCACGGCGTTCGTGATGACCCACAACGACAGCTCGTGCATCAGTCCGGATGATTCGGCTGCCGCCACGATGAGATTCGGCGGCACGGGTCCCAGCACCTCGTCATTCCAGCGCAGCAGCGCCTCCGCGCCCGTCAAACGTCCGCCGCGCAGCTCGATCTGCGGTTGAAAGGCCAGCGACAGCGCGTTGCGCGGGATGGCGCGGCCAAGCCGAGCCTCGTAGCGCAGGGTGTCGGCGCTCGATTCGGAAAGAGCGTCGCTGAAAATGGCGTAATGCACGGGCGCGGCGCGGGCGGCGCGCAACGCCGCCTTGGCACGCTGCAGCAGGATGCCCGCATCGGCGCCGTGCTCGGGGAACAGGACGATGCCGACCGCGGCGCGCGCGGAGGTGGCACGTTGACCGAACTCGACCGGCGCACCGAGTACGCGCAGAATCTTCTGTGCAGCGAGGAGCGCCAGCCCGTCGGAGGACACCGGACGAAGCACGCAGGCAAACTCACTGCGGGACGCTTCCTCCAGCGTATCGCCCTCGCGCAGCACGTTCGTCTGCAGCGTGCGGGCGATCGCAGCGCGCATCTGGTCTCCCACCGGCAGCCCGTGAAACGCGTCAATCCGCTCAATGGCTTCGCAATGAACCAAGAGCAGCGCGAGGCCCTCGTGCCGGATGCGCGCGGTCTCGAGATGACTGCCCAGGCCGACAAGCAGATTGTGCCCCTCACCAGCAAAGGCATGCGTCGCGCTCGATGCGCCGGCGAGGTGGCTTGCCAGCAGATGGGCGAGCGCCCGCACCGCGCGCAGGGTCGGTAGGGCCCCCAGCGCGCCGCTGGCTAGCAATGCCGCCGCGCTGCTCAGCAGAACGTCCTGCAACCTGCGCGCGCGCACCGAAGCGGTCACGCCGCGTCCGACCCAAAGCCTCAGCCGCTCGATCGCGTCCGGCGGCTGCGCCGCAAGCACCTCGAGCGCGCTCCGGCACTCCACGACGTCGATGCCGTGTCCTCCTTCGGTCGGCCCGCCCTCGAGCGCGCGTGCGCTGAGCGAGGCGAGCACCGCGACCACTTCGCTGTCCAGTCGATCCAGAACGCGGGCAGGGACGATTCTCGAAGCGTCCATGGGTCTGCGCGTCAGAGAAAGAAATCCCGCGGATTGAGCGGCAGGCTGCCCGACTCCACCGTGCGACGGATGCGGTAGGGATCCTCCGGCGTCGCCATGGGATCCTTGAGCAGGTCGAGCACGATCTGCGGCTGGATCGGCTGGCGCTCGCGGTCGAGCACGAGCATGACACGAGGCTGGAGCCGTCGCGCCCGATTCTGCGCGATGACGACGCCGATCTCGCCCGTGTTCATCTCGACGATGCTGCCGACCGGGTAGATGCCGATGCACTGGATGAACTGCTCGACCAGCGCGCCATGAAACGCGATGTCGCGGCCCTTGTAGATCATTCCCAGCGCGTTGGACGGCGAGAGCTGCTCGGCGTAGCCTCGCTCGGACGTCAGCGCGGAGAAGCAATCCAGGATCGCCGCGATCGAACCCAGCATGCCGATCTCCGGGCCCTTGAGCCCGCGCGGATAGCCGCTTCCGTCCTGGCGCTCGTGATGCAGCAGGACAAGCTCAGGCAGGTCCGTCGGCAGGCCGTCCACCGATCCCAGCAGGTGCGCCGAATGCGTGACGTGCGAGCGAACGATGGTCTGCTCCACGCTCGACAGCGGCTCGGCCTTGCGCAGGACCTCGTCGGGCACCACCACCTTGCCGACGTCCTGCAGCAGGCCGACCAGTCCGAGCAGGTCGAGCTGCTCGCGCGAAAGCTGCAGAAAACGAGCGAAGGTGATCATCATGATCGAGGTGTCGAGGGCGCGTCGCATCTCGTAATCGCCCTTTTGCTGCAATCGCGTGAGCAGCAGCATGGCGTCCGCGTTGCGCACGATGCTGTCCGAAACCGCACTTACCGCGCGTGACAGGCGCTTGCCGTCGAGCCCACCGCCGGTATTCAGCTCGCGCAAGGACGACCACATGGTGTCCTCGCAATCCGCATACGCCTTCTTTGCACGCGGGATCTCGTGCTCGACGGGCAGCGCGTCGACGTACGCGGCCTCCTGGTGCGCCGTCGGCCGGACGGCCACCGGCCTGCGATCCGGACCGCCGGCATCGC
>JBFKUL010000284.1:0-3970 GCA_041635755.1 Burkholderiales bacterium
CTGCGCGGCAAGCTCGAGCGGCACGCCAAGGCGCTCGGCGTCGCCGAGCGCGTCGCATGGCGCGGCGCGATGACGCAGGACGCGCTGCTCGGTGAGTACCGCGCGGCCGATCTGTTCGCGCTCGCGAGCCGCATCGCGCGCAGCGGCGACCGCGACGGCCTGCCGAACGTGCTGCTCGAGGCGCAGAGTCAAGGCCTTGCCTGCGTGGCGACCGCGGTGTCGGCGATTCCGGAGTTGATCCGGGACGGAGTCACCGGCGTGCTGGTCGCACCGGACTCGGCGGATGCGCTGGCGCGGGCGCTCGGCGCGCTGATCGCCGATCCGGATCGACGCCGCGCGCTCGGCGACGCGGGGCGCGCGCGCGTCGCAGCCGAGTTCGCGCTCGAGGCCAATCTCGAGCGCCTGGCCGCCAAGTTTGGTCTTGCCGGCAGTAGTGTGCCGCGCGAGAAGGCGCGCGCCGCGGCGGAATAGAATCGATCATGCGCATCGCGTTTTATGCGCCGCTCAAATCGCCGACGCACAGCACGCCTTCGGGCGACTGGCGCGTCGCCGGGCTGCTGATGGAGGCACTCGAGCAGGCCGGCCATCGCGTCGAGCTGGTCTCGAGCTTCCGCAGCTACGAGCGCGACGGCGATGCCGAGCGCCAGAGCGCGCTGCGCCAGCGGGGCGAGGCAATAGCGCGGCGCATGGCCGAGCAGTGGCGCGGCGCACGCATCGCGCAGCGCCCCGACCTGTGGTTTACCTATCACGTCTACTACAAGGCGCCCGACTGGCTCGGGCCGATTGCAAGCGAAGCGCTCGGCATTCCGTACGTCATCGCCGAGGCCTCGTACGCCCCCAAGCGCGCAGGGGGTCCGTGGGCCATCGGTCACGACGCGACGGTCGATGCGATACGCCGCGCGGCGTTGGTGCTCAGTCCGACACGCTACGACCTCGTGTGTCTCGAGCCCTTGGTCGCGAAGCGCGACCGGCTGATGCTGCTGCCGCCGTTCCTGAATCCGGCGCCGTTTCGTGCCGCGGGCGCAGCGCGCGCCGCTCACCGCTCGAGTCTCGGCGAGCGAAGCGGCCTTGATCCGTCCGTACCCTGGATCGTCGTCGCGGCGATGATGCGAAACGGCGACAAGCTCGCTTCGTACCGCGCGCTTGCGGCGGCGCTCGCCAGAGTGGACGATCTGCCCTGGCGCCTGGTGGTCGCCGGCAACGGCGTCGCGCGCAGCGACGTCGAGGCGGCGTTCGAGGCCGCGGTGCCTGGTCGCGCGCATTACCTGGGCGAGCTCGGACTCGCGGAGGTTGCCGCCGCCTACGCGGCGTGCGATCTGTGCGCGTGGCCGGCGGTAAACGAAGCCTACGGCATGGCGTTGCTCGAGGCACAGGCGGCCGGCACGCCGGTCGTCTCCTGCGCGCTGCGCGGCGTGCCGGACGTGGTCGAGGATGGCAAGACCGGATTGCTGGCGCCGCCAGGGGACGACGCGGCGTTTGCGCAGCGCGTGCGCGAGTTGCTCACCGATGCGCGGCGACGGCGCGCCCTGGGCGAAGCGGCCGCGGCGTTCGTCGCCGAAGCGCGCAGCGTCGATGCCGCCTCGGCGCGCCTTGCGCAGGCGCTTGCCCGCTTGACGGCGCGCGCGACGCAGTCATGATCGAATTGGCATTGCTGCGCCACGCGGAGACGGTGTGGAGTGGCGAAGGGCGCATTCAAGGGTCAACCGACGTGCCATTGAGCGAAGCCGGTTGCCGCGCCTTGACGGGCCGGGCGCTGCCCGCACCCTGCCGTGGCATGCGGGCGGTGTCGAGCCCGCTGAGGCGTTGCCGCGAGACGGCGGCGCGGCTTGGGCTGGCGGACATCGTTTTGGAGCCGCGCATCGTGGAAATGCACTGGGGCGCCTGGGAGGGACGAACGCTCGCCGAGCTGCGCGCCGAGCTCGGCGAGACGATGCGGGAGAACGAGGCGCGCGGCCTCGACTTCACGCCCGACGGGGGAGAGAGTCCGCGCCAGGTGCTCGCGCGCGTGCGCGGCTGGCTGGCCGAGATCGCCGCGCAAGGGGAGCCGACGCTCGCGGTCACGCACAAGGGCGTGATCCGCGTCATCATGGCGCAGGCTTACGGCTGGAACATGCTCGGCCGGGCGCCGATCAAGCTCGACTGGAACGCGGTGCATCTCTTTCGTCTCGATCGACAGGGCGCACCGAGCCCGGTGCGCATGAACATACCGCTCGAAACGAGCCCGGACGGCCGATGAGCCGCGGGCGCGTTCTCGTCTATGTGCAGCACCTGCTAGGCGTCGGTCACCTGAAGCGCGCGGCGATCCTGGCCAGGGCGCTCGCTGCGCGGGGTCTCGAGGTCACGCTCGCGAGCGGCGGCTTCGAGGTCGCGGGCCTGGCGCTCGACGGCGTGCGCCTGGCGCAGCTGCCGGCGACCGGCGCCGCCGATTCTTCGTTCAAGGTGCTGGTGGATGCCGCCGGCAAGCCGATCGACGAACGCTGGAAGGCCGAGCGCCGCGACGCGCTGCTCTCGACATGGCGCACGGCCGCGCCGCATGCACTGGTGATCGAGCTGTTTCCGTTCGGCCGGCGCCAGATGCGCTTCGAGCTGCTGCCGCTGCTCGAGGCCGCGCGCGCCGCGCCGCGTCGCCCGCTGGTCGTCTCGTCGGTTCGCGATGTCCTCGGCGGCGGTCAGAGCAAGCCGCAACGCCAGGACGAGATGCTCGCAATCCTCGAGCAGTATTTCGATCACGTGCTGGTGCACGGCGATCCGGCGCTGATTCCCTTCGAGCGCACGTTCCGGCACGCGGCGCGCATCGCCGAGCGGCTGCACTACACCGGCTACATCGTCGATGATGCCCCGGCGCAAGTCCCGGCCTCGCGCGCCGGCGAGGGCGAGGTGGTCGTTTCGGCGGGCGGCGGCGCCGTCGGGCAGCGCCTGCTCGAGACCGCGATCCGGGCGCGCCCCCTGAGCGCGCTGGCCGACCGGACATGGCGCGTGCTGGCGGGCGTCAACACGGCCTCTGCGGAGTTCGACGCGCTGGTCAGGCTTGGCGCCTTGATCGGCGCGGGCCGCGTGATCGTCGAGCGCTCGAGGCGCGACTTCACCACGCTGCTTGCGAATTGCGCGCTTTCGATCAGCCAGTGCGGCTACAACACGACGATGGAGACCCTGCAAGTCGGCGCGCGGGCGGTCGCGGTACCGTTCGCCGGGGGAAACGAAGTCGAGCAGACGCTGCGCGCGCGCCTGCTCGCCGAACGCGGCTTGCTCGAGGTGCTCGAAGAGACCGCGCTTTCGCCCGAGTCACTCGCTGCGGCCGCCGACCGCGCAGCGGGGCGCTCGCGCCCCGCTGCGAATGTCGTTGATCTTCGCGGCGCGTCTCGCGGCGCCGAGCTGCTCGAGCAATGGATTGCGGAGCTTCGCACGTGAGCGCCACGTGGCGGGCCTTTGGTGAGGAGCTCGCGCGTTGGCGTGATGCGGGTCGCGTCGTCGAACTCTGGTGGCGCGATGACGACGCTACGCGCGTCGCGCCCGCGCTGGAGCGGTTGCTCGAGCTCGCGAGGAAATCGGCAGTGCCGCTCGCGCTGGCCGTAGTGCCCGAACCGGCAGAGGGCGCATGGCTCTCGAAGCTTGGCTCGGGAATCTCGCTGCTGCAGCACGGGTTCGATCACCGCGACCGGGCCATGGGCGGCGAGAAGAAAAGCGAGTTCCCCGTGGGCGAACCTGCCGGCGCCGCGCTGGCGCGGCTCGCGACGGGACGCGTACGACTCGCTTCCCTCGGCGGGACGCGGGCGCTTCAAGTGCTCGTGCCGCCCTGGAACCGGCTGCCGGCGGCGCTCGTGCCGCGGCTGCCCGAGGCCGGGCTGCGCGGACTGAGCACCTACGGCCCGCGGCGCAGCAGACATCCGGCACCCGGAGTGCTGCAAATCAACACGCATGTCGACCTCATCGCCTGGAAGGGCACGCGCGGCTTCATCGGCGAGGACGTGGC
>JBFKUL010000285.1:0-3939 GCA_041635755.1 Burkholderiales bacterium
ATTGCGGACCTGTCTAGGCTTGAGGAGGACGAGGAAGCGCGACAGGGTGACCACCTGTGGCGCGACCTTTCGGCCTGGCTGCTGAGCGATGCGTTCCGCAACCTGATGCTGCAAAAATTCAGGGTTGGGATCAGCGAGCGCTTCGGCGAGGGCGCACAACTCAGGACCGACGTCGAGGGGCGTTTCGTACGCGACTTCTACCAGTACCAGATCCATCCGCACACCGATCAGCCTGCAAAGCTCGTTTCCCTGCTGTTCTACCTGCCTTCTGACGACGCGCTCAAGCGCCACGGAACGGTGATCTACCGGCCGATCGATCCGCAAATGCGCTGCAGTGGGCTCAAGCGGCACTCGTTCGAACTGTTCCGCAAGGTGGCAACGATGTCGTTTATGCCCAACGCGCTGCTTGGTTTTCTCAAGACGGATTACTCATTCCATGGGGTCGAGGAAATCAAGGACGAGCGCATCGAGCGAAACGTCCTTCTGTACAACATCTACGTTCGCAAGGTCGTCGTTCCGCAGCGTCGGGAAGCCGCCAAATCGATCTGGCCGTGGGCGCGCAAGCCGCGCACGACGTGATTCTTCGACATCTCTTCGACATCGGAGCATTTGAAATGGGCATTCTCGACAAGCTGCTAGGCAAAGACGTGGAGGCATTTGCGAAGGAGCTTGCGGACGCCATCGCCAAACGCTACCCACCGGCCCTGGATAAATCGCCGGAGCGGCGCGTCTCGCCGAACCGCATCACCAAGGTGCTCGAGGATGCGATGGAGAAGGCGACCGTGTTCACCAAAGACCAGCGCCTCGGCGTATTCAAGAAGGCCAAGCTTGCCAATGCGTTCAAGTGGGAGCTGAAGGAGCTTGGCTACAGCGAGAAGTTCATCGAGGTCGCGACCGAAGGTCTGGTCGTCTACATCACCACACGCGCGGGAAAGGAAGTCAGCCCACCAGGCGGAGCCGCCTGAGCGCCCCGCGGGCCGCAGCTACGGCGTATAGCCCGGAATCTTGGATTCGTCGACCGCGTCGATCTGCTCCGGATCGAGGAACATCTCGGCATACTTCAGGTAGATCTTGCGGCGCACGAACACGTCGAACAGGTCGGGATCGACGTGGCCGTTCTCGCGGAACCTGCCGAGAATGTCCAGCGACTCGGACAGCGTCTTGCCGCGCTTGTACGGCCGGTCCTTGGCCGTAAGCGCCTCGAAGATGTCGGCGATGCCCATGGCACGGGCCTGCACCGACATCTGCTCCCGCGTCAGGCCCCTCGGGTAGCCCTTGCCGTCCATGCGCTCGTGATGGCCGCCAGCATATTCAGGGACGTTCTTCAGGTGCCTGGGCCAGGGTAGCGCCTCGAGCATGCGGATGGTGGCGACGATGTGATGGTTGATCACCTCGCGCTCCTCGATGGTGAGCGTGCCCTTGCGAATCGTGAGGTTCTTCACTTCGTCGTCGGTGAGGAAATGCGCTACATGCCCGGCGCTATCGGTCCATCGATATTGCGCAATAGATCTCACGCGCTCGACGTCGACATCGCGCATCGTCTCACCGCCCACGTTGCAAGCCCGCAGGAATGAGCGATCCTCGTCGAGCTGGCGTAACCGCTCGCGGTAGCGCGCCTCGGCGCGCTCACGCACCTCGCGCGGCGCATCCTCGGCAGCGAGCTTGGCGCGCTCCTTCAGCAGCTCGATGTGCGCATCTCGCCTGAGCACTTCGAAGCGCGTATCAACGAGGTGTGTGCGATCGAAGATCGTTTCGAGCTTGGTTGCCTTGTCGACCACATGGACCGGCGTGGTGATCTTTCCGCAGTCGTGCAGCATGCCGGCGATCTTGAGCTCGTACCGATCCCTCTCCGTCATCGAGAAGTCCCGGAGCGGTCCCTCGGTCACCGCTTCGGCCGCCTCGGCGAGCAGCATGGTAAGCACCGGAACGCGCTGGCAGTGACCGCCCGTGTAGTGCGACTTCTCGTCGATCGCCGTGTTGATCAGGCTAATGAACGACTCGAACAGATGTTCGAGCTGGTTGATGAGTATGCGGTTGGTCAGCGCCACCGCCGCCTGCGAGGCGAGCGACTCGACCAGCCGCTGGTCTGAATCGGAGAACGGCACGATCGCTCCGGTGCGGCGGTCCTGGGCGTTGATCAGCTGCAGCACGCCGATGATCTCGAGCTCGTGGTTGCGCATCGGCACGGTCAGGAAAGACTTCGAGCGGTAGCCGGTCTTGGTATCGAAAGCCCGTGTACCGGAGAAGTCGAACCCCTCGGCGTTATAGGCTTCCGCGATGTTGACGGTCTCGCCGGTGAGGGCCGCATAGGCCGCGACCATGCCGTGATTCGGCTTGCCGTCCCGGTAGAGCTGGATCGGGTAAAACGGCACCGGTTTGCCGCTGGTGCCGCCCAGGTAATAACGCAGCGAGGTGGTGCGCACGATCTCGAAGCGCAGCGTGCGCTCCTCGGTGACCCGGTAAAGCGTGCCGCCATCGGAACGTGTGATGGTCTTCGCCGCCGCGAGGATCGTCTCGAGCAGGCGATCGATGTCGCGCTCGGCCGAAAGCGAGGCGCCGATGAGGTTGAGGTGCTCGAGCCTCTGGACGAGGTCGTCGGTCTGACCGTCCGTCCCCTCGAGTGGGCGCAGGTTCTGGGTTGCGTCGAGGGAGCGGCTCATCGGCGGGCGAGCGCCGGTCTTATTTGATGCAGACCGCGCGCACCTCTTTGATGTGCGTGATGCCCATGAGGATCTTCTCGATGCCGTCCTGCTTCAGCGTGCGCATGCCCTCATCCAGGCAGACCGCCAGCATTTCCGCCACGCGCGATTTCTCGGCAATCAGCTTCTTCATCTTGTCGCTCGCAATCAGCAGCTCGTGCAGGCCCACGCGGCCCTTGAAGCCGCCCCCGCCGCAGGTGTCGCAGCCCACCGGCTTGTAGAGCGTGAGCTGGCCCTTGTCGTTGCCGTAGTTCTTGATCCAGTCGCGGTAGACATTCTCCATCGCGCCTTTGGGATCCTTCTTGAACACTTCGGTTGCCATCAGCTCCTCGCAATATTCACCGAGGAGTGACCGGATCTCGGCCGGCTCGGGCACATACGCCTGCTTGCACTTCGAGCACAGGCGCTTGGCGAGTCGCTGCGCGAGCACGCCGAGCAACGCGTCGGCAAAATTGAACGGGTCCATGCCCATGTCGAGCAGACGGATGATCGATTCCGGCGCCGAATTGGTGTGCAACGTGGCGAACACCAGGTGGCCGGTGAGCGACGCCTCGATGCCCGTGGAGGTGGTCTCCTTGTCGCGCATCTCGCCAACCATGATGATGTCCGGGTCGGCGCGCAGGAACGCCTTCATGACCACGGAAAAGTCCAGTCCCGCCTTCTTGTTGACCTGGACCTGGCGCAACCCCTTCTGCGTGATCTCGACCGGGTCCTCCGCGGTCCAGATCTTGGTGTCGGGCGTGTTCAGGAAGCCGAGCACCGAGTGCAGCGTCGTGGTCTTGCCCGAGCCCGTCGGTCCGCAGACAAAGAACAGTCCGTAGGGTTTTTCGACCGTGCGCTTGAGGTTCGAGAGGTTCTTGGACGTCAGACCGAGCTTGTCGATCGGAATCGGCTCGCCGGCGGCAAGAATTCGCATGACGATGTCCTCGACCCCGCCCTGGGTCGGGATCGTCGCCACGCGCAGCTCGATGTCGAGCGGGCCGAATTTCTTGAACTTGATCTTGCCGTCCTGGGGCTTGCGCTTCTCGGAGATGTCCAGGTCGCACATGATCTTGAGGCGCGCCACGATCGCATTGCGATAGCTCGCCGGCACCTCGATGTAGTTGACCAGCGTACCGTCCTTGCGCAGGCGGATCTCGGTCTTCGCCTTGCCGGGGTAAGGCTCGATGTGGATGTCGGAGGCGCCCTGGTTGTAGGCGTCAATGATCACCTTGTTGACCAGCTTCACGAGCTCGTTGTC
>JBFKUL010000286.1:0-3923 GCA_041635755.1 Burkholderiales bacterium
CGGCGCACCACGCTGCGCATGCCGGCGTGGGAAGCGGCACAGTTGGGGCTCGGGCTGCTCGTGCCGCCGCTCCTGATCGCGCACGTGGTTGGAACGCGCCTCGCGGGCGAGCTGCTCGGTCATCAGATCAACTATGTCCGGGTGATCAGCGTGCTTTGGGCGGACCCGTCGCTCGCGCTGCGTCAGTCGCTGCTGCTGCTCATCGTGTGGGCGCATTTCTGTTTCGGTATGCACTACTGGCTGCGCGTCCGCGTCTGGTACCCGCAGGCCCAGCCGTTGCTCTTCGCGGCGGCCTTGCTCGTGCCCACGCTCGCGCTGGCGGGATTTGCAAGCGCCGGATTCACGCTCGGCGCCCTGGTCGATCGCATGGGAGGACCGGTGCGGTTCAACATCGACCTCGCGAACATGACCCCGCAAGACCACGCGCTGCTGCGAGACTGGGGCAACGGATTGATCTGGGGATTCTGGCTGGCACTCGGCGCCACGCTCCTAGCGCGAGCGGTGCGGCCACGCATGGGGCCGCGGTTCAGCGTGCACCACGCTTCCGGACGCGTGGTCACCGCGCCCCTCGGGCGCAGCATTCTCGAGGCCGTGCGGGCGGCGGGGGTACCGCACGCCTCGGTGTGCGGCGGCCGCGCCCGCTGCACCACCTGCCGGGTACGCATTGGCCGCGGACTCGAGGCGCTGCCCCCGCCTTCGACCCTGGAAGCGGAGGCGCTCGGTCGCATCGCGGCGGACCCAAGCACGCGCCTTGCCTGCCAGACACGGCCCACCCACGACGTCTGGGTGAGACCGCTCGTTCCGGCGAACGCCGACGCCGCGCTGGCGCGACGACCGGGCGGCGTGGAGGGCCGCGAGCGCATGATCGCAGCGATGTTCGTCGATCTGCGCGACTCGACGGCGCTCGGCGCCTCGCGCCTGCCCTACGACGTGCTCTTCGTCCTCAACCAGTTTTTCGCAGAGATGTACGAAGCGCTGAGGTCGACCGGCGGACACTACGCGCAGTTCCGCGGCGATGGGTTGCTCGCGCTCTACGGCCTGCACAGTGATATCGCGTCCGCGTGCCGCCGGGCGCTTGCCGGAGCGATCGAGATGCAGCATCGGCTCGAGCGCCTGAACCGGTCGCTGGCAAGCGAGCTGGTCACGCCGCTGCGCATCGGCATCGGCCTGCACGCGGGGGAAGCCATCGTCGGCACTATGGGGCCGCCCGACGCGCCGATCTACTCGGCAGTCGGCGACAACGTCAACATCGCGGCGCGCTTCGAGGGCCTGTGCAAGCATTATGGCTGCGTGATGGTCGTTTCGGCGGCCGCCATTCGGCACGCAGGCATTGCGCTTCCCGACGCGCCGCTGCATCGCCTCCGGGTGCGGGGGCGGGCCGAGCGCATCGAAGCCTACGCGATCGACGATCCCGCGCGCGCACTTCTACTCGAAACCGACGCTGTCGCGGTCGGCCGCGGCTAGCCGCGCCGCCGGGCTACTTGTTGCTCGGGCCAGTGGTGCGGCCGAGCTGCGCGGTGGTGTTCGCGAGCCTGCCGGCCAGGATGCGCACCAGCTCGAGCGCCGCGTCCGGACTTTGCCGGATCACGTTCGTAAACACCTCCTTCGAGATGCGCAACGTCTCGAGGCGCGTCATGGCGGTGGCCGTGGCGGTGCGCGGCACCTCGCCGAAGATCGCGATCTCCCCGACGATGTCGTTGGGCCTCATCGTATTCACGACGATCGGCCCGGAGGGCGTCGGCACCGAGATCTCCACGTTGCCCTCGATGACGACGTAGGCCGCGTCCGCCTCGTCGCCGGCATGGAACATGACCTGGCCCGCGTCGAAGGTCAGCCGCTCGCTGCTGAAGCACAGCAGCTTCTGCAACGCCGGATCGATCTTGCTGAAGATCCGGAACTGCCGGATCAGTTCGACTTCCTGTTCAAGGCTCATGCTGTCACCTCCCCTGCCGCCATCAGCCGGTCTTCAAGAGCTTGTGCAGCGCCCCGCCGGCCGCCTGGAGCTCGGCGAACGCGCCGCGCTCGACCAGTTTGCCACGGTCGAGCACCAGAACCTTGCCGAACTTCTCTGCGACTTCCACCCGGTGCAAGACCCAGATCACGCTGCGCGCCTCGCGGAAGGCGAGAATGCCCGCCACCATGCGCTGCTGGGAGGCGGGATCGAGCACCGCCGCAGCCTGATCGAGGATCAGCACCGCCGGGCGCTTCAGCAGCGCGCGGGCGATCGCGATCTTCTGCCGGTCTGCCGCGGCGAGCCGTGCCCCGCCGACGCCCACATGGAAATCGATGCCGATGCGTACCACCAAGGGCCTGAGACTGAGCTCCTCGAGCACCTTGCGCAGCAGCTCGCCGATGCGGGTCGGCGCGCCCGCCTGCGCGGTTACGATCTTGCCGAAAAGTATGTTGTCCTGAAGCGAGGCAGCGTCGTTGTAGCGCTGCGGGTCGAAGAACTCGACCGCGCCTCGCATGTCCTCGGGCAAGTGTTCAGAAAAATACTCGCGCGCCTCGAGGATGCGCGCCTCGAACACTTCGTCGATCAGGCCCAAGCGGTGCCGGGCGGGGCTCAGCTTGAAGGGCAAGGAAAGAAGCGCCTCGCGGTCGGCATCCGTGACGCCCTTGAGCCCGACGTCCCCGGTACGCGTCAGAATCTCCTTGACCTGTGGCAGATCCTCGTGGCGAATGAAGCTGAAACGCTCGAAGAATTCGTGCCCCGGCGGCAACCCGCTGAACAGCTCGACCATCGTCTCGGCGAGCTTGCGCCCCATGCGCAGCAGATCGTCATGCAGTCCGGTTTTTTCCAGCACCTCGCGCACGTACCAGTTCTTGGCCAGATTCTCGATGTCGAAGGTCCTGTCGACAGGCGTGCCGAACAGCAGGTTCTCCGCAAGCGTCGCGTTGCGGTTGTAACGCGCAGGGTCGAAGCGATCGACCCAGTCCTGGATGCCGAGCGATTCGAGCCGCTCGCGCATGGCCTGGCGCGCGCGCAGGAGCTGCTCGCCCAGATCGCCGTTGTGCGGGGACGTGACGGCGCTGCGCAGACCGAGCTCGAACAGGGTTTCTTCAAGGTCCACGACCTTGAGCACCTCGATGATCTTCGCTTCGATCTCGTTCGCCCCGTCGACGCCGACCGATGCATAGTCGGTCCAGTCCGCGTTGATGTCGAGAATCGACGTTCCGGTGCGCTTCGACTCGGCAAGCTGAAACGCGCGCTCGCGCTGCGCACCTTCGTCCTCGTAGGTGGCGTCCTTGACCGGGTAGTGCTTCAGACTGTAAAGCAGGTTGTCACGCACGCTGCGCGGAAACAGGTACGCGGTGGGCCCGACATACGCGATCGCCCGACCGGTGACCGCCTCGGGCGCACGCTTGATGTCGACGCCGCCCATCTCGATGGTGCCCGACGTCGGCAACACCAGTCGCGCGAGCACCTGCGCCAGCTCGCTCGCTCCGGACGCCCGCGAGCCGACGATGGCGACGTGCTCGTCCATGCCGATCTCGAACGTCACGCCATCCAGCACCTTGGAGCCCGAATCGTCGGCCAGCGACAGGCCCGAGGCGGCGATACGACCCTCGCGCGGCATTTCCGGCTGCTCGATCAGCGCATGGATTTCGGGCGGTGAGAGGTCCTCGATCGTGAATTGCTCGACGACCTGGGTGAATTTGATTTGCACATCCAGACGCTGCTGGTCCCAGTCGATGAGTTCCTTGACCGGGCTCGGCAGGTCCTTATAGGCCGCGATGACCGCGACCAGGGCGCCGAGATCGAGCCGGCCCGCAATCACCAAGTAGCCGCCGATGGAGTAGAACAGGAACGGCGTCACCTGGGAAAGAAAGTTGTTGAGGAACTTGATCAGGAACTTGCGCTGGTAGAACTCGAAACGGATACGGAACAGCTTGCCGAGGCGGTCCGAGAACTCGGCCCGCTC
>JBFKUL010000287.1:0-3879 GCA_041635755.1 Burkholderiales bacterium
CCGGGACGGCGGCAGTATCGCGCGTCGTCGCCGCACCAGCGGGTGGCGAGCGCGCGCCGGCGCTGCCTGCCGGTATTGCCCGGTGCGCCGTGAACGACCATCGCCTGGAACACCAGGCAGTCGCCGGGCGCCATGGCGAAGCGCGCAATGCGGTACTGGTTGCGTTGGGTCTCGATGTCCGGCAGCGGCGGAAGCTGCGTGCCCTTGTACGGACTGCCGTCGATGAAGTGATAGGGGCTGTACTCGGGCCAGCGATGGCTGCCGCAGACGTATTCGACGCTCAAGTTCTCGGCGATCGGGTCGAGGGGCAGCCAGACCGAGCACACCTGCTTGCCGCTCACGGCCCAGTACGGCTGGTCCTGATGCCAGGGCGTGCGCGCCGAGGTTCCGGGCTCCTTGACCAGCAGCTGATCGTAGAAGAAGTTGACGCGCGTAGCGCCCATGACCGCGCCGGCGATCGCCGCGGCGGGCGACTCGAGCGCGAAACGCCGGAACGCGGGCAGACGCTCGGCGAGCTCAATGTCGCCGAAGAACCGCCCCGCGCTTGCGATGCCTTCGTACTCCTCGGCGTGCGGCCCGGGTGAAGACATCGCATGATCGATCGCGTCTGCCAGAAACTCGAGCCAGTCGGCTCCAAACACGCCTCTCAGGCAAACGACACCGTCGCGCTCGTAAGCGCGGCAATCGTCGTCAGCGACCCGGATCGTCGGCGGCGCCGTCAGTTGGCGTAGGTGCTGCCCTTGCGCTCGAGCAGGCGAAGCAGCGCCGGCCAGTCCTTCTTGGTCGAGGGACGATCGAGGCGCTCGAACTGCTCGCCCGCGGTTTTCGCGGCCTTTTCGGACATCAGCAGAATGTGCTCGCGGCCGCCGGCGAGCGCGTCGACCTGGATCTGGCAAGCGCAGTCGAGGTAGTACATGAGCTCGAAGGCTTCGCGTACCGTCACCCCGAGCGTCAGCAGGCCGTGATTGCGAAGGATCATCGCCTTGGAGGTCTTGCCCAGATCGCGCGCCATGCGCGTGCGCTCGTCGAGTTCGAGCGCAATGCCCTCGTAGTCGTGATACGTAAGCTGGCTGTAGACGCGCGTGGCATGCTGGCTGATCGGCAGCAAGCCTTCCTTCTGCGCCGAGACCGCGACGCCGGCGCGCGTATGCGTGTGGATCACGCAGCCGATCTCGGGACGCGCTTCGTGTACGCAGCCGTGGATCACGAAGCCCGCGTAGTTGATGCCCATGCCGGTCGGATCGTCGAGCACCTTGCCTCCGGCGTCGATCTTCACCAGCGTCGAGGCGGTGATCTCGTCGAACAACAGCCCGTAGGGGTTGATCAGGATATCTTCGCTGCCCGGCACACGCGCCGAGAAATGCGTGTAGATCAGGTCGGTCCACTTGAAATGCGCGGCGAGCTGGTAGGCCGCGGCAAGGTCGACGCGGACCTGCCACTCTTCCTTGCTGACGCGCTCGCGCACCGGCTGCGTGGGGAGGATCTTGGGGTTGGCGCTCACGGGTACTCCAGGCGTTCGTGGTCTTGCCCGGCATCTTACGCCCGCGAACCGGAGCCGGGGATCCGGGACGCGAAACGCCGCCGGCTTCGAGCGCGGGTCTACGCCGCCTCGGCGAGCCGGCCCTCGACGAAATCGAGCGCCTCGAGGATCAAACCGGGGTCGTTGGCCGCAAGGCGCGCCGGGTCGGAGAGCATGCGGCGCCACAGCCGCGCGCGAGGTGCGCCGTGGTACAGCCCGAGCATGTGGCGGGTGATGTGGCGCAGCAGCGTGCCGCGCGTCACCTCGCGCTCCGCGTACTCCGCCATGGCGCGCATCACTTCGGCGCGCCTGGCGAGCGGCGCGGCGCCGCCAAAGACGAGCGCGTCGGCCTCGGCAAGCAGCCACGGCTGGTGATAAGCGGCGCGACCGAGCATCACGCCGTCGACGCGCGCGAGCTGCGCCTGGATCTCGGCAAGCGCGACGATGCCGCCGTTGATGACGAAGGCGAGGTCCGGGAAGTCGCGCTTCAGGCGGTGCACAACCTCGTACCGGAGCGGCGGGATCTCGCGGTTTTCCTTGGGCGAAAGTCCCTTCAGCACGGCGTTGCGCGCATGCACCATGAACACGGTGCAGCCAGCCTCGGCGACCGTGCCGACGAAATCGCGCACGAACGAATAGGTCTCGATATCGTCGATCCCGATGCGGTGCTTCACCGTCACCTCAATGCCGACGGCCTCGCGCATCGCGCGCACGCATTCGGCGACCAGCTGCGGCTCGGCCATCAGGCAGGCGCCGAAGGCGCCGCGCTGCACACGCTCGCTCGGGCAGCCGACGTTCAGGTTGACCTCGTCGTAACCGTAGGACTCGACCAGCCTGGCGCAGTGCGCGAGGTCCGAGGGCTCGCTGCCGCCGAGCTGTGCGCCCACCGGATGCTCCGAGGCGTCGAATTCGAGGTGGCGCTCGACGCTACCGTGCAGCAGCGCGCCAGTGGTGATCATTTCGGTGTACAGGCGCACGTGCGGTGCGCAGCGCCGCAGAAAGAACCGGCAATGCCGGTCCGTCCAGTCCATCATCGGGGCAACCGAGAGGCGGTGGCTCATCGTGCGCGCAGCACCATGCCGCGTTGCCGGGCCAGCTCGGCCAGGCAAGCGCCGTGCACGGCTTCGGCGGTGGCCTTCGGCGCTGCGACGCGCTGCCGTGCGCATTCGGCCTCGCGATAGGCATGCCAGAGATTGCCGGACTCGGTGAGCGCGATCGTCGTGGCGTTGTTGCCCGCGGCGAGATCGCGTTGCCGCGCCTCGTAAAAGCGTTCGGCGGAGATATGCAGCATGTCGGCTTCGTTCAGCGAGCGCAGCGAGGCCAGACACTCGGACGGATCGGCGCGCAGGCGCTCGCTACGCGTGCACTGCGCGAGCGCCGAAGCCTCGGATCCGCGCGGCAGCCAGTAGAAGAACAGCGCGCGCTTCTCGTCGGCGAGCAGGCACACGAACGAGAACTCGACGCCCGGCGTAGTCTCGTACACCACCGCGCCGTTCCCGGTGAGCAGGACGCCGAGCGGCTGTGAGCCGATCTTGTCCTCGCGCGGCTGCAGAAACAGGTGCCGGTCGCGGTCGATGACGAGCGAAGGCGTGCCCGGCGCATCGTTGCGCAAGTTTGTCTCGCCGAGCGCGCGACAGGTCTCGAGCACAGTGCCCGGATCCTGTGCGAGCGCGGCGCCAGCCGGCGCGAGCACCAGCAGTGTCAGGGCAAGAATCGGTCGCAGGGTCATGAAGGGCCTCGCTGATACTGTTGCGTCGTTTCGGCGCGCAGGCGGATCAGCCCGAGCAGGGTTTCAGTGAGCGGTGCCGGCACACGCGCCTTGGCCGCGATCTCGAGGGTGCCGGCGAGCAGCCCGTCGATCTCGAGTGGTTTGCCGGCCTCGATGTCCTGTTGCATCGAGGTCTTGAACTTGCCCAGCGCGCGCGCCATGTCGATGCGCGCCTCCGGATCGATGTCGGCGTCCACGCCCACCGCGCGGCCGATCTGCAGCACTTCGCGCATGATGCCGACCATGTAGTTCTTGACGTAGTCGTCGGCGATCAGCCGATCGGCGGTGGCGAGCGTCAGCGCCGACACCGGGTTGAAGCTGACGTTGCCGAGCAGCTTCACCCAGAAATCCTTCTCGATGAACTCGCTTCTCACGACCTCGAAGCCGGCGCCGGCCAGCGCGTCGGCGATACGCAGCGTGCGTTGCGTGACCTTTCCGCCGGGCTCTCCGAGGATGAGTTTGTTGCCCATGTTGTGGCTGATCACGCCCGGCTCGGGGGTCGAGGCGGCGAAATGGATGACGCAGCCGACGATGCGCGCAGTGGGCATCGCCCGCGAGAGCGTGCCGCCGGGGTCGAGGCTCTCGAGGCGCA
>JBFKUL010000288.1:0-3878 GCA_041635755.1 Burkholderiales bacterium
ACGCGACGCAGCTTGAGCTGCGCGACGTGCCCAAGCCCGAGGCCAAGCCGGGTCACGTGCTCGTGCGCGTGCGCGCCGCGAGCCTGAACCGTGGCGAGCTCCTGCGCGGCCATGGTCTGACCCCCGCCGGCGCGGCCAAGCGGGTTGGAATGGACGGTGCGGGCGAAGTCGAAGGTACGGGCGAGCGCGTGATGGGCCGCCTGCCCGGCGCGTTCGCCGAGTATGCGCTGATGGAGCAGCACGATCTCATCCCGGTGCCGCCGAACCTCTCGTGGGAGGAAGCCGCCGCCGTGCCGATCACCTTCATGGTGGTGCACGACATGCTCGTCGGCCAGGGCCACCTCAAGGCCGGCGAGTGGGTCTTGGTGACCGGCGTGTCCTCCGGCGTCGGCGTCGCGGCGCTGCAGGCGGCGAAGGCGCTTGGCGCCAGGGTGATCGGCACCTCCGGCTCCGCCGAAAAACTCGAGCGCCTGAAAACGCTCGGGCTCGATGTCGGCATCCGGACCAGAAAGCCCGACTTCTGCGACGCGGTGATGCAGGCGACCGGCGGCAAAGGCGCCGACCTCGTCGTCAACAATGTCGGCGGCACGGTGTTTGCCGAGTGCCTGCGCGCCCTCGCCTTCCAGGGACGGCTCGCCACGGTGGGCTACCTCGATGGCTCGATGAAAAGCGAGATCGACCTCGACGCCCTGCACGCGAAGCGCCTGACGCTCTTCGGCGTGTCGAACAAGCACCGCAACGGCGAGCAGCGCGCGGTCACCGTACAGGGCTTCAGGCGCGACTTCCTGCCGCTCTTTGCGAGTGGCAAGCTGAAGCCGCTCGTCGACCGCGTGTACGACTTCAAGGACCTGCCGCAGGCGAAAGCGCGCATGGAGGCCGACGCGCAAGTCGGCAAGATCGTCGTGCGCATGCCCTGAAAGCTGATCGCCGATCCGGCGATCAGTGCGATGAGGGCCATGGGCGCGTGACGACGGGCGTAGCCATAACGCGTGGTGCTAGACTTCCCGCGCGATGGCCAGCCTACTCGAGGTGCGCAAGCTGAATACCACGTTCCAGACCGCCGGCGGTCTGGTGCGCGCGGTCGACGGCGTGTCCTGGAACATCGAGCCGGGCGAGACCGTGGCGCTGGTGGGCGAGTCCGGCTGCGGCAAATCGGTTTCGGCGCTGAGCGTGATGCGCCTCGTTTCCGAGCCGGCCGGGCGCATCGAGTCCGGAGAGATCCTGTACAAGGGGCGCGACCTGCTCAAGCTCTCCGAGGAGGAGATGCGGAGCGTGCGCGGCCGCGAGATCGCGATGATCTTCCAGGAGCCGATGACCTCGCTCAACCCGGTGCTGACCATCGGGCGTCAGATCACCGAGGGCCTGGAAATCCACATGGGCATGAACTCGGAGCAGGCGCGCGCGCGCGCGCTCGAACTGCTCGGCCTGGTCGGCATCTCCGACCCCGAGCGCCGGCTGCCCCAATATCCGCACCATTTCAGCGGCGGCATGCGCCAGCGCATGATGATCGCCATGGCGCTCGCGTGCAATCCGTCGCTGATCCTCGCCGACGAGCCGACCACCGCGCTCGATGTCACCATCCAGGCGCAGATCCTCGAGCTGCTGCGCGACCTCTCGCGCCGGCTCGGCGTGGCCATGCTTATCATCACGCACAACCTCGGGGTGGTGGCACGCTACGCCGATCGCGTAAACGTGATGTATGCGGGACGCATCATCGAGCGGGCGAGTGCGGCCGAGCTCTACGCCAATCCGCGCCACCCCTACACGCTCGGCCTGCTGGCCTCGGTGCCGCGGCTGGACGAACCGCGGCGCGGTCGCCTGGTGCCGATCGAGGGCCAGCCGCCGGATCTGACGCGGCTGCCCGCGGGCTGCGCCTTCACGCCGCGCTGCAATTACCGCGTCGGGCGCTGCGAGCGTGATGCGCCTGCGCTCGAGCCGATCGGGGCGGCCGGACACGTCAGCGCCTGCTGGGAGTCGACGCGGCTGGCGAGGGAGCGCGCCGCATGAGCGAGGTGCTGCTCGAGCTCGACAACGTGGTAAAGCATTTCTCCGTCGGCGGCGGCTTGGGCGGCGGCCACGCGGCCAAGGTGCGCGCGGTCGACGGCGTGAGCTTCACCATCCGGCGCGGCGAGACGCTCGGGCTGGTGGGCGAGTCGGGCTGCGGCAAGACCACCACCGGGCGCTGCATCCTGCTGCTCGAGCGCCCGACGAGCGGACGCATCATGTTCGAAGGCGTCGATCTCACTACGCTCGACCACGACGCGCTGCGCGCGGTACGGCGTCGCGTGCAGGTGATCTTCCAGGATCCCTATTCCTCGCTCAACCCGCGCATGACCGTCGGCCAGATTCTCGCCGAGCCGCTTCAGGTGCACGGCATCGTGCGCGAAGCGAAGGCGCGCGCCGACCGCGTGCGGGAGCTGCTGACCCAGGTGGGTCTGCTGCCGCAGCATGCCAGGCGCTACCCGCATCAGCTTTCCGGCGGCCAGCGCCAGCGCGTCGGCATCGCGCGCGCGCTGGCGATGGAGCCTGCGCTCATCGTCTGCGACGAGCCGGTCTCCGCGCTCGATGTCTCGATCCAGGCGCAGATCATCAACCTGCTCGAAGACCTGCAGAGCCGCCTCGGGCTGACCTACCTGTTCATCGCGCACGATCTGTCGGTGGTGCGCCATATCTCGGACCGCGTGGCGGTGATGTACCTGGGCAAGGTGGTCGAGATCACCGATCGCGCGCGCCTGTACGAGGAACCGCTTCATCCCTACACGCGCGCGCTGCTCTCGGCAGTGCCGATTCCCGATCCTGCTTTGGAGGCGCGCCGCGAGCGAACGGTGCTGCGTGGCGAGGTGCCAAGCGCGCTCAATCCGCCTTCGGGCTGCGTCTTTCATCCCCGTTGCCCGATTGCGGTGGATCGCTGCGCTGCGGCAATTCCGCCGCTACGAGAAATCAGGTCCGAGCACTGGACCGCCTGCGATCTTGCCTGACATAATCAACCGGCGGTCGTCACTCGGCCGTCGGCAGGACGCATAAAGACCGGAGGGCCCTCCAGTGCAGGGGGCCCCGATATCGTTACCTGGAGGAGGTGCTGCATGAAACGTCTCGCGGCATTACTGGCCCTTGGGGCCAGCGCGTTGCTCGCTTTTCCCCTGCAAGCTCAGACGCCGCGATCCGGCGGCGAGCTGGTGTTCCCGGTTCCCTCGGAGCCGCCGTCGTACGACGGACATCGCGAGGAAACGTTTGGCCTGATCCACCCGGTGGCGCCGTTCTACAACACCCTGATCCGGGTCGACCCGAACGACAAGGGCGGCACCACGCCTTACCCGTCGCTTGCCGAAAGCTGGACCATCTCGCCCGACGGCAAGACCTACACCTTCAAGCTGGTGAAGGGCGTCAAGTTTCACGACGGCAGCGACATGACCTCGAAGGACGTGAAGGCGTCCTACGACAAGATCGTGTTCCCGCCGCCCGGCGTGGGCTCGAGCCGCAAGGGTCAATACGCCGACGTGGCCTCGATCGAAGCACCCGATCCGCATACCGTGGTCATCAAGCTGAAGGAGGCGAGCGCCTCGTTCCTTTCTTCGATGTCGTCGCCGTGGAACTGGATCTACAAGGCGGACATCCTGGCCAAGGATCCGCACTGGTACGAGAAGAACATCATGGGGACCGGCCCGTTCACCTACGTCGAGCATGTCAAGGGCTCGCACATGGTCGGCAAGAAGAACCCGAATTACTGGGACAAGGGTAAGCCCTACCTCGACGGCTTCCGCGCGCTGTTCATCCGCGACTCGGCGGCGAACGTGTCGGTGATCCGCGGCGAGCGCGCGCACATCCAGTTCCGCGGCTTCAGCCCGGCCGAACGCGACAGCCTGGTGGCCGCGCTCGGC
>JBFKUL010000289.1:0-3876 GCA_041635755.1 Burkholderiales bacterium
CGCGTTCGCGATGTCGAGCGAATTCAGACTCAGACCGGCCGCGCGCAGCCGATCGGGCTCGAGCACGAGCTGCGGCAAATCAAGCTGCAGGTCCGTATCCATGCGACCGATGCCGGAGTCCGCCTGCAGCCGCACCTGCAGTTCACGGGCGTGCCGGCCCATCTCCTGCAGATTCGGACCCCGCACGACGAACTGCAGCGGCTCGGAGCGCTGGCCTTGCACCAATCCGGGTGGGCGCGGGAACACGCGCGCGCCCGGGATCTGGGCGAGCTCGCGCCGCAGCTCGGCGAGGATCTGCTGCTGGGAGCGCTGGCGCTCGGACTTCGGCTTCATGCGCGCGACCACCAGGCCCTGGTTGACCTGCCCGACCGATCCCAGGCCGATGACCCCGAACTCCGTCACCACCTCCGGATAGCGGAACACGATCTCCTCGACTTCCTTCAGCTTGTCGCTCGTGTAATGGATGCTCGAGCCGAGCGGCGTGCGGATCGCTACCAGGAACCGCCCCTCGTCCTGCTGCGGCGCGAGCTCGGTCGGCAGCATGCGGAAAAACACCGCTGAGGAGGCCGTGATCAGGACGGCGAGCCCGAGCACTACCCAGCGGCGCGCGAGCGACCAGGCGAGCGAGCGACGGTAATACGCCTCCATCGCCTGGAAGGCGCGCTCGAGCACCCAGTAGATCCTGCCGTGCTTGTCCCGCACCTCGAGATAGCGCGAGCACAGCATCGGGGTGAGCGTGAGCGAAACGAACAACGACACCAGCACACCGAAGGTAACGACCACGGCGAACGAGCGAAGGAACTGTCCCAGGATGCCGGAGACGAAAATCACCGGCGCGAAGATTGCGACCAGCGACACGCTGGCGGCGATCACCGCGAAGGTGACCTCGCGACTGCCTGAGACGGCCGCCTTGATGCGGTCGGGCTCGTAGCGCTCACGGTGCCGGTAGACGTTCTCCAGCACCACGATGGCGTCGTCCACCACGACGCCGATCAGCAGCAGGAGCGCGAGCAGCGTCACCGAATTGAAGGTGTAGCCGAAGAAGTACATCACCGCGATCGCGCCAAACAGCGACACCGGAATCGAGGTGGCGATGATCAACGTCGAGCGCAGGCTCTTCAGGAACAGCCAGACCACGAGCGAAGCGAGGATCGTTCCCTCGATCAGATGGTTCTTGAGCGCGCCCACCATTTCGTTGATGAACACGGCGTCGTTGGAGACATAGTGATACTCGAACCCGGGCGGCAGCTGCGGGCGGATCTGCGTTTCGATGCGGTCCTGGACGCGGCGGATGATCTCTACCGTGTTGGTGTTCGGCACCTTGACGATGCCCACGCCTACGGTCGGCTTGCCATTGAAGCGTGCCATCTGGCGGAAATCCGCCAGACCATCCTCGATCTCGGCGATATCGCGCAGACGCACGGGCGCGCCGTCCTTGTAGCCGACGATCATTTTCTCGAGGTCGTCGAGACGGTGGAACTCGAGATCGAGCTTTACCAGGTGCTCGGTCGAGCGTCCCACAAGAAAGCCGCCGGAGGCTTGGATGTGCTCGCGACCGAAGGCGTCGTTGATGTCCTGCGCCGCGATGCTGAAAGCTGCCATTCGCCCGGGCAGCAGATTGACGCGAATGGTCCGGTCGCGTCGCCCGCCAATGCGCACTTCGCCCACGCCGTCGATCGTCTCGAGCTGCTTCTTGATGACGTTGATGGCGTACTGGTTGAGCTGCTGCTGGGTGCGATCGCCCTGCAGCGCGGTCCACATGATCGGCTGGGTATTGGTTTCGACCTTGGCGACGACCGGCGGATCGGCGTCCTTCGGCAAGCGCCGCACGGCCTGGTTGACTTTTGCCTGCACTTCCTGGAAGGCGACATCGATTCTCTTGTCCAGGTTGAACGTCATCGAGACCACCGACACCCCTGGCGATGAGGTCGACTGGATATGCTCGATCCCGGGAACGCTGTTCACCGCGGTTTCGATCTGGTTGGTGATCGAGGCATCGACCACGTCCGGATTGGCGCCTTTCTGCGCGGTGGTGACCGAGATCACCGGAAATTCGACATACGGCAGCTTGTCGACCCCGATCCTCGAGTAGGCGATGACGCCGAACAGGATCAGCACCGCGTTCAGCATGAACGCGAAGACGTGGCGCCGGATGGAGAGCTCGGGCAGGGTCATGGCGAGATGCCCCGCGGGGGGATCTGAAGGGGGGCCGCGAAGGCCTCCCTTTCACCCGGCGCGAAGACGTGGCGCCGGATGGAGAGCTCGGGCAGGGTCATCGGACGCCGCCGCCGGGTGATCTGGCTAAGCCGGTTTGGCGGCCGGTTTGCCCTTGCCGGGTTCGCCCGCGGGGGGCTTCGGTTTGGGCAGGGTCACTGCGGCGCCATGGGTGAGGAAGCCCGCGCCGTCGACGGCCACCGTGTCCCCTCCGGCGAGGCCTGTCAGGATCTCGTAACGGCCATCCAGCCGAACACCGGTCTCGACCAAGCGTTGCTCGGCCTTGCCTTCGCGCAACAGGTAGACCACTTTTCCTGCAGGCCTCAACACCACGCTTTGCTCGGGCACCATGAGCGCATTCTCGCGCGTCTCAATCACGACGCGCGCATTGACGCTGCCGCCGCCCCGGAACAGCGTACCGTCGCTCTCGAACTTGACGATCGCGTCCAAGGCGCGGTTCGCGGTGCCCACCGTGGGCCGGATCTCGTCGATTCGCGCAAGAATCAATCGCTCCGGGGCCGCGGGCACGCTAAGCGCGACTTTCAATCCCGTTCGGATGCGCACTGCGGCGGCTTCGGGCAGCGGCAGATGCGCCCGCAGCTTTTGGACGCCGACCAACCGGAAAAGGGGATCGCCGAGCTTCACGTAGTCGCCTACCGCGACGATCTGTGCCTCAATTTCGCCGTCGATCGGCGCCAGTACGCGCGTCTTGCCCACGCTGCGTTTCGAGCCTTCGGAGCGCGCACCCGCGGCCGCCAACTGCTCGCGCAACGCGTTGCGCTGCGCCAAGGCGTCATCGAGCGCGTTCTGTGAAATGAAACCCTGCCCGACGAGTTTCTGCTGCCGCTCGACGACGCGTTCCTGCTGCGAGAGCAGGCTCTGAAGACGCGCGATCTCGGCCTGATCGGCCTTCTGCTGAATTTCAAAATCCTGGGCGTCGATTTCCGCGAGCAACTCGCCGTGCTTGACCTTCTTCCCGGTGTAGCCGACGACGCGCGTGACGCGACCGGCGACTTCAGCACCGATTCTGGGGTCGACGACATTCTCCAACGAGCCGACCACTTCCTCGTAGATCTCGAGCGTGCTCGGCTGCACGGTCGTCGCCGTGATGAGCACGGCGGGAGGACCCGAGGGTCGCTTCGCGGAGTTGGCTTCGTTGTTGCACCCGGCAGCGAGAATAACCAGTGCCACCAGCCCCAGAGCTCGAGCGGCAGATCGCGCAAGGCTCACTGCGACCACGAGGGGATCTCCTCATGGGCGTACAGTGCCTGAACCGCTTCGCGCGTGCGCACCAGGTGTACGCGGTCACCGTCAACCATGACCTCCGCTGCGCGCGGGCGCGAGTTGTAGTTCGAGCTCATTGACATGCCGTATGCGCCGGCCGACATGATGCTCAGCAGGTCCCCAGCGCGCGCCGCGAGCCGACGCTCCCGCGCGAGGAAATCGCTGCTCTCGCAAATCGGCCCCACGATGTCGCATTCGAGAGCACTTGCGCCCGAGTCGGGCTCGCGAACAAGCCGTACATCGTGCCAGGCGTCATACAGTGCGGGCCTGAGCAAATCATTCATTGCGGCGTCGACGACAAGGAAATTCTTGGCTTCACCCGTCTTGACGTATTCGACCCGGGTGAGCAGCACGCCCGCGTTGCCCACAATGACGCGC
>JBFKUL010000290.1:0-3858 GCA_041635755.1 Burkholderiales bacterium
CGCCGACGTAGCTCGCGGGGTTCGAGCGGGTGGTCTTGCCGATCGGCGACTGATCGACCATCACCACCTCGCCGACGTGTTCGGCGCCGCGCAGCTCGCGAAACGCCCCGGGCGCTTCTACGGGCTTGCCCTTGGCCTTGCGCAGCGCGCCGTAAAGAACGTCCTGCACCAGCGTCGATTTGCCCGAGCCGGAGACGCCGGTGACGCAGACGAGTCTGTCCAACGGAAACTCGACGTCGAGATTCTTGAGGTTGTGCTCGGCAGCGCCGAGCACGACGAGCTTCGGCCCTTTCGGGTTCGGCGGCCGCGGGCGCACTCCGGCATCGGCACGCTTGCGCCCCGCGAGATACTCGGCCGTCAGCGTCGTCTCATTGCGCAACGCTTCGGGAGCGCCGAAAAACACCACCTCGCCGCCGCGCTCGCCGGGCCCGGGACCCATGTCGAGGATGCGGTCGGCGGCGAACATGATTTGCGGATCGTGCTCGACGACCACCAGCGAATTGCCGGCGTCGCGCAGGCGCTTCATGACCTCGATCACGCGGCCCATGTCGCGCGGATGCAGACCGATCGAGGGCTCGTCGAGTACGAACAGCGTGTTGACGAGCGAGGTGCCGAGCGCGGTGGTGAGGTTGATGCGCTGCACCTCGCCGCCCGAGAGCGTGCGCGACTGGCGATCGAGCGTCAGGTAAGCGAGGCCGACTTCGCACAGAAACCGCAGGCGCGCACGCACCTCGGTGAGCAGCAGCGCGGTCGCCTCGTCGATCGGCGCCGGCAGCTCGAGCGTATCGATGTAGGCACGAACGCGGTCGATCGGCCGCAGCATCAGGTCGTGAATCGAGAGCTGGTCGGCGCCGAGCTTCCAGAGCAGCGCGTCGGGCTTGAGGCGCGCGCCGTTGCAGGTGGAGCAGGGCGTGTAGGCGCGGTACTTGGAGAGCAGCACCCGGATGTGCATCTTGTAGGCCTTGCTCTCGAGCCACTTGAAGAACCGCCCGACGCCGTACCAAACGCCGGGCCAGGATTTCCGCCAACTGACCCATTCGGGCTCCCCCTCGAGCACCCATTTGCGCTCCTCGGCCTTGAGCTCGCGCCAGGGCACGTCCAGCCGCATGCCGCGCTTCTTCGCGTACTTCTCCAGGTCGTCCTGGCACTCGCGGAAGCTCGCGGTCTGCCAGGGACGCACCGCGCCTTCGCGCAGCGTCTTTCCCTCGTCCGGCACCACCAGCCCGTAGTCGACGCCGATGACGCGCCCGAAACCGCGGCAGGTGTCGCAGGCGCCGACCGGCGAGTTGAACGAGAACGCTGCCGGTGTCGGCTCGCCGTAGTGGATGTCGCACTCGGCGCAGTGCAGGTCGGAGGAGAAGCGCCAGGCTGCGCCCGGCTTGCCCTCCCCATCGAGCGGAAAAACATTGACCTTGCCCTGTCCGACGCGCAGCGCCGCCTCGAGCGCCTCGATCACGCGTTCGCGCTCGGCGCCGGACATGCGAATGCGATCCTGCGTCACTTCGAGCAGGCCTTTGGCGCGCGCATGGAGGCGCGTATAGCCCTGGCGCTCGAGCAGCTGCTCGATCTCGGTCTCGCTGAAGTTCTTCGGCACCGGCACCGGGAAGGTGATCGCGAGGCGTGGGTCGCCGGCGTCCTTCGCGCGCGCCAGCATCGATTCGAACATCGACTGCGGCGTGTCGCGCCGCACCGGCCGCGCGCAGCCGCGGCAGTAAAGGCGGGCAGCGCGAGCATACAGAAGCTTCAGGTGATCGTTCAGCTCGGTCATGGTGCCGACCGTCGAGCGCGAGGTGCGCACCGGGTTGGTCTGGTCGATGGCGATCGCGGGCGGAATGCCCTCGATGGCGTCGACCTGCGGCTTGTCCATGCGATCGAGGAACTGCCGCGCGTACGGGCTGAAGGTCTCGACGTAGCGGCGCTGGCCCTCGGCGTAGAGCGTGTCAAACACCAGCGAGCTTTTCCCCGAGCCCGAGACGCCGGTCACCACCACCAGCTCGTTGGTGGGGATCGCGAGGCTCAGGTTCTTGAGGTTGTTCTGGCGCGCGCCGCGGACGACGATCGCTTCGGCGGGGAAGGCTTCGGGCTTCATCGGGAACAGTACGGACGGTTGCTTCTATTGTATCGGCCTCGACCCGCACTGAACGCTCGCAGCGCAAAACCGTCTATAGTGTTGTCTGGGCATTCGCTCGGAGGCTCCACATGGTCGTTCGACGCTTGCTGATGTGCCTTGCATTCATCGGGTTCGGCGCTGCGCACGCCGCGTCGGGGCCGGTGCTGCGCATCACCATTGAAGGCGCGATCGGTCCCGCGACCGCGGACTATGTGCACCGCGGTTTTGAGCGCGCTGTGGAGCAGGGCGCGCAGCTCATCGTGATCGAGATGGACACGCCCGGCGGGCTCGATACCTCGATGCGCGCCATCATCAAGGACATCCTCGCTTCGCCGATTCCGGTGGCAACGTTCGTCGGGCCGCGCGGTGCGCGCGCGGCGAGCGCCGGCACCTACATCCTGTACGCATCGCACATCGCGGCGATGGCGCCGGCGACCAACCTGGGCGCGGCCACGCCGGTCTCGATCGGCGGGCCGCCCAAGCCCTCGTCGCCAATTCCCGGCATGGATGACAAGTCCGACAAGGAAAGCAAGGACGAGAAGAGCAAGAAAGACGACAAGGGGAAAAAGGGCGACAAGGCGAAGAAGGACGAGCCGCTTACCGGCGACGCGATGACGCGCAAGGTGGTGCACGACGCTTCGGCTTATATCCGCGGCCTGGCGCAGCTGCGCGGGCGCAACGCCGAGTGGGCCGAGCGCGCGGTGCGCGAGGCGGTGAGCCTCTCGGCCGAGGAGGCAGTGAAAATCAAGGTGGTCGACCTTGTCGCCGAGGACGTGCCCGATCTGCTGAAGAAGCTCGAGGGGCGCAAGGTCAAGGCGGGCACCGAGACCATCACGCTCGGTACTGCGGGCGCAGTGCTTTCCGAGTACGACCCCGATTTCCGCACGCGTTTCCTGCAGACGATCACGAATCCATCAATCGCCTACATCCTCTTGCTGGTAGGGATCTACGCGTTGATCTTCGAGTTCTCCAACCCGGGGTTGGTAGCGCCCGGCGTGGTGGGCACGATCTGCTTGCTGATCGCGCTCTACGCGCTGCAGCTTCTGCCGGTGAACTACGCTGGCCTTGCGCTCGTCGTGCTCGGTATCGGCCTGATGGTGGCGGAGGCGTTCGTGCCGGCGTTCGGCGCTTTGGGGATCGGCGGAGCGATTGCGTTTGCCATCGGCTCGATCATCCTGATCGATACAGAAGCGCCGGGGTTCGGCGTGCCGCTCGCGCTGGTGCTCGGCGTGACCGGCGCGAGCGCCGCGTTCCTCATCCTGGTCGTCGGCATGGCGGTGCGCTCGCGCAACCGTCCCGTGGTGAGCGGCCGCGAGCAGATGGTGGGCGAGCTGGGCGAGGTGCTGGGCGACTTCGAGAGCGAGGGTTGGGCCCGGGTGCACGGGGAAAACTGGCGCGTGCGCAGCGCGACGCCGCTCAAGGCCGGCACGCGCGTGCGCGTGGCGGCGATGCAGGGGCTAGCGCTCGAGGTCGTCCCCGAGTCCGCGAAACAAAAAGGAGACTGAAATGTTCAACATAGGCTTCGGCATCCTCATTGCCATTGCGCTGCTGGTCGTAGCATCGCTGCGCATCCTGCGCGAGTACGAGCGCGGCGTGATCTTCCTGCTGGGCCGCTTCCAGCGCGTCAAGGGTCCCGGCCTGATCATCGTCATTCCCGGCATCCAGCAGATGGTGCGCATGGACCTGCGCACGCTGGTGCTCGACGTGCCGAGCCAGGACGTGATCTCGCGCGACAACGTCTCGGTGAA
>JBFKUL010000291.1:0-3855 GCA_041635755.1 Burkholderiales bacterium
CCAGCGCTGGTCGCTCGAGCGGCTGCTGCGTGGCGAGCTGATTCCGCGTGCGCGGGCCGGACTCGAAGCGCTGGCCGTGGACGCGGCCGAGATCGACCGCTACCTCGGCATCGTCGAGGCGCGCGTGGCGAGCGGGCAGACCGGTGCCGCCTGGCAGCGCGCCTTTCTCGAGCGCCACGGGCGCGACCTCGGCGCGCTGGTGCGCGCATATCGCGAGCGCAGCCACGCGGGCGCACCGGTGCACACCTGGGACCTATGAGCAAAGCCGAGTCGCTGCACGTCATCGAACAGGTGCCGCGGGGTCTGCTCGAAGCACCCGCGACGCGACTGCATGAAGTGCTACCGGGCCCGACGCTGATGCATCTGCCGGGCCGGCGGGCTGAGCCGCTGTTCGTCTCAGTGCTGCTGCACGGCGACGAGACCGGCGGGCTGCGCGCGATCCAGCGCGTGCTCGCCGAGCACCGGGACCGCGCGCTGCCGCGGGCGCTTTCCGTGTTTTTCGGCAACGTGCACGCGGGACGGGCGGGCGTGCGCCGGCTTGAGGACCAGGCAGACTTCAACCGCGCCTGGCCCGGGAGCGAGGGCGACACGGGGGCGGTCGGCGCCTTGCTCGCGGAGGTGCTCGAAGCGATGCGCCTGCGGCGGCCGTTCGCCAGCATCGATCTGCACAACAACACCGGGCGCAATCCGTACTTCGCCTGCGTCACCCGCACCGACAACGCAACGCTGCAGCTTGCGTCGCTTTTCAGCCGTACCGTGGTGGTGTTCCGCCGCCCGCTGGGTACGCAGGCGAGCGCGTTCTCCGCGCTTTGCCCGGCCGTCGCCTGCGAGTGCGGGCAGTCGATCGACGAGCTCGGCGTCGCACATGCCGCGGAGTTCGTGGCTGGCGCGCTGCACCTCGCGCAGCTTCCGGTGCACCCGGTGGGCAAGGGCGACCTGCACCTGTTCCACAGCGTCGCGCGGGTCCGGGTGGCCGATGCGGTGACCTTCAGTTTCGACGGCAGCCCGGCAGCGCTGCGCTTTGGCGAGGATCTCGAGTGGTTCAACTTCCGCGAGCTCGCGCCGGGCACGGTGCTCGCGCAGTGCGCGCCCGGCACCGACGTGTGCCTCGAGGTACGCGACGAACACGATCGCGACGTGGCAAGCATCTACCTGGAGCGTGAAGCGGGCTGCGTGCAGCTGCGCCGGGGCGTGATGCCGGCGATGCTCACGCGCGATGCGCGTGCCGTGCGGCTCGACTGCCTGTGCTACTTCATGGAGCGCCTGGCTCAACCCTGACGCGTGAAGCCGTAGCGCGGCTCACGTGGCAAGCCGCGGCAGGATCGCAGTGGCGAAGCTCAGCACCAGGAAGAATCCGCACATGTCGGTGAGCGTCGTGAGGAGCGGTCCCGAGGCCACCGCCGGGTCGAACTTCATGCGCTTGAGCACGAGCGGAATGGTGCCGCCGAGCGAAACCGCCACCAGGGTGTTCAGGGCGAGCGCGCCGCCGATCACCAGGCCGAGCCAGGGGTTGCCCTTCCACAGAGTCGCCACGATGGCCAGCAGCGTGCCGAGCACCACGCCATTGATCAGGCCGACCTTGACCTCCTGCAGCCACACGCGAAGGATCTCGAAGGGCTTGGTAATGCCCAGCGACAGCTCGCGGATGCTGACCGCCACCGCCTGGTTGCCGCTGCAGCCGCTCATGTCCGAGACCATCGGCAGGAATACCGCAAGCAGGATCGCCGCGGCGAGCGTCTCTTCGTAGGCGGCAATGACGCTCGCCGCGACGATGTTGAGCAGGATGTTCACCGAGAGCCACGACAGCCGCCGGCGCGAGCGCACCGTCACCGGCAGCGAGCGGATCTCGTCGCCGCCGACGATGCCCTGCGTTTTGCGAAAGTCGTCTTCGGCGCGCTCCGAAAGTGCCTCGATCACGTCCTCGTGGCGCACCACGCCGAGCAGCGCCTGGTGCGCGTCGACCACCGGCACCGCGGACTCGTCCTCGCGCTCGAAGAACTCCTCGAGCGCCTCGAGCGTCGTTTCGGCATTGACGTGCAGCGAAGGCTTGAGCAGCTGCGCGAGCAGCGTATCGCGGCGCGCGAGCACCAGGCTACGCAGGTCGAGCACCCCGATGAGCCGCCTCGCTCCGGAAACCACGTACGCGTGCAGGTCCTCGCTCACGCCTTCCTCGACGCGCCGGTTGAGGTCCTCGATCACGTCGCGCACCGTGGCGGTGTCCGGATACGACAGGAACTCCGTGACCATCAGGCCGCCGGCGACATCGCGCGGGTAGGGCAGGAGCTTTCTCGCGTCGGCGGCCTCCTTGGGCGGCATGCGCGCGAGGATCGCCTCGGCGTCCTCCGGGTCGAGGTTGGCCAGCACGTCGACCTGGTCGTCGCTTTCGAGCTCGCTCACGATCGAGGCGGCGTCCTTCGCCTCCAGCTCCTCGATCAGGTCGGCGGCATGCTCCTCGGGGATTTCTTCGATCAGCTCGGCGGCGTCCTCGGGGGAGAGCGTGGTCAGCACGCGCTCGCGCGTCTCGGGCTCGAGGCGCAACAGCGCACGGAACACTTCGCTTGGACCGATCGACTCGACGTAAGCTTCGAGGCCTTTGGCGTCGCCCGCCCGCGCCAGCGCCTCGAGCCGCTCCCAGGGCGGCGTCTCGATGGCTTCGGTCATGGTGGTTCTCCTTGCATGCGTTGCGTGATCGATGACGGGATTCTAGGGAAGCGGCACGCCGTCTGCGCGACTTCCGCATCGGCGCGGAGCGACAACGTTGTCCGCACCATTGCAGTGGTCTAACATGGATCGAGGTGACGGAGGTGGCCTGATGCTGATTCACCCCCGGTCCAAAGACCGGCCGTTCCACTTCGGATTGTTTCCACTCGAGTCGCTTCGGCGCGATGCCCGCGTGCTCGAGGCCGAGCGGGCGCGCGCGCCGCGAGTTCCGGCCGCGCGTGGACCGGTGCCGAGCGCGTTGGCAAAGGCCGCGGAGCGCTACCACGAAATCTTTGCCCGCTTCGTCGAGGGCAAGGTGGCGCCGGCGAAGGCCCCGGTAGGCGACGATCCCATGCCGCGCGTGGTGGACATCAAGGGCGCGGCGTATTTTCTCGATGCAAGCCTGGCTGGCATCTGCGAGGTTCCGGCCTCGGCGTGGCTGCCCGGCGTCGAGCCTCCGGCGCACGGCTACGCGGTGGTGGTGCTCGTCGAGCACGAGCGCCTGCCCGAGCCGGACAATCTCGCGCACCACTGGGTGCAGCCCGCGGTCGTTCCGGTGTTTGACATGCGCGCCGCCGAGATCGCCGCAGTGCTCGCCGGGCACGTGCGCTACATGGGCTTCAACGCACGCGCGCATTTCGCCGGACACACGCTCGTCGACCTGGAGAAGCTCGCCGTGCTCGCCGGCATCGCACTGCGTGCGGGGGAGGGGCTGGCGGCGCCCTTTATCGGCCGGCATTTCAGCCTTGCGGCGATCACCACCGACTACGCGCTCGAAGCCGACCTGCCGCTGCACGCCGATGCGCTCCGCGCCGGGGGGCTGGGCTACTGGTGGGGCATCAACGGCGCGAAGTCGGGGCGTGAGCGCAACCGCCGTCGCAAGCGCGCCACGCATCTTTCGCGCTACCCGATGGAAACGGTGAAGCGCGTGGCGCGGCCCACCACGCTGATCCTGGACGACGAGGTGCCGCGCGTGCCCAAGCGGGCCGCGTTTTTCCAGCGGGCGCTGCACGGCGACCTGGGCGAGAAGTCGAAGAAGGAGCGCACCCGCTTCGCGTTCAAGACACCGTTCTCGTTCAGCCTCTTGCAGGCGATCCGCGCCATGGTGCCGTACCAGGACGGCGAGGTCGCGAAAAGCGGCGCCAGCAGCTTCGG
>JBFKUL010000292.1:0-3842 GCA_041635755.1 Burkholderiales bacterium
GCCACGACGCAGTGGTTTGCGGGCATGGAGGGCACGCCGGGCTTTGGCGGCGCCAAGCCCAAAGAAACCCTGCGCACGCTCGCGCTGCGCGGCATCGAGGCGACGCAGTTCTTTCCCGCCTGGGGTCAGGCGCGGCTGCACGGCATGATCGCCAATCGTCCCGACTGGACGCTGTCGCGCCAGCGGCAGTGGGGCGTGCCGATGCCGTTTTTCCTGCACAAGGAGACCGGCGCGCTGCATCCGCGCACGCTCGAGCTGCTCGAGGAAGTCGCCCAACGCGTCGAGCAGCGCGGCATCGAGGCCTGGCAGACGGTGAGCGCCGAGGCGCTGCTCGGCGCCGAAGCGGCGCACTATGAGAAGAGCCGCGACACGCTTGACGTCTGGTTCGACTCCGGATCGACGCACCAGACCGTGATGGGTGGGCCGCAGGGGCGCGCGTCGGGCGTGGGATCGCACTCGCCGCAGACCGCATTCCCGGCCGACCTGTACCTGGAAGGCTCGGACCAGCATCGCGGCTGGTTCCATTCCTCGCTGCTGGTGTCGTGCATGCTCAATGGCGTCCCGCCCTACAAGGGTCTGCTCACGCACGGCTTCGTGGTCGACGGCGAAGGCCGCAAGATGTCCAAGTCGAAGGGCAACGTGGTCGCGCCGCAGCAGGTCTCGGGCTCGCTCGGCGCCGAGATCCTGCGCCTGTGGGTGGCGAGCACCGACTACTCGGGCGAGCTGTCGATCTCGAACGAGATCCTCAAGCGCGTCGTCGAGAGCTATCGCCGGATTCGCAACACGCTGCGCTTCCTGCTCGCCAATACGTCCGACTTCGACGCCGCGAGGCACGCGCTGCCGGCGGCGCAGATGACCGAGATCGACCGCTATGCGCTCGCGCTGACGGCGCGCTTGCAGGAGGAGCTGACCGGCGACTACGCGCGCTACCAGTTTCATCTCGTGGCGCAGAAACTGCAGACTTTCTGCTCCGAGGATCTGGGCGGATTCTATCTCGACATCCTGAAAGACCGCCTGTACACCTGCGGCGTCGATTCGCGCGCGCGGCGCTCGGCGCAGACCGCGCTCCACCACATCACGCACGCGCTGGTGCGGCTGATGGCGCCGATTCTGTCGTTTACCGCCGAGGAGCTGTGGGCGGTATTCACTCGCAACGAGGACGACAGCGTGTTTTTCCAGACCTGGCACAAGGTGCCCGCAGTGGACGAGGCGCCTGCGCTGCTCGCCAAGTGGGATCGGCTGCGCGAGCTGCGCGGCCCGGTGCGCCAGAGAATCGAGGCGCTGCGCGGCGCCGGCAAAGTCGGCTCCTCGCTACAGGCCGAGGCCGACCTTCACGTGAACGGCGCCGATTACGAGCTGCTTTCGAGCCTGGGCGACGAGCTCAAATTCGTGCTGCTCACGTCCGCGGCGCGGGTGCATCGAAGCGCTGAAAAGGCCGGCGAGGGCGTGCAGGTCGCGCCAAGCCCCTACGCCAAGTGCGAGCGCTGCTGGCATTACCGCGCCGACGTAGGCGCCGAGCAAAGTCATCCGACGCTCTGCGCGCGCTGCGTGACCAACCTGCATGGCGCGGGCGAGTCGCGCGTGCATGCCTGAGCGGTCGTCGCCGGCCGTGCCGCCGGCTGCGGGACGCGCGCACGCCGCGGCCTGGTTTGCGCTCGCGGCGGCGATGGTGGTCGCCGACCGGCTGACCAAGTGGCTGATCCTCGCGGTCTTCATGCCGGGCGAAGTTCGCGAAGTCACGAGCTTCTTCAACCTGGTGCTGGTGTTCAACAAAGGCGCTGCGTTCAGCTTTCTGGCCAGTGCATCGGGGTGGCAGACGCCGCTCTTTGCCGCGGTGGCGATCGCGGCGGCGATCATCGTATCGGTGCTGCTCGCGCGTGGCGCGGGTTCGCGCTTCTTCAAGCTCGGGCTGGCGCTGATCCTTGGCGGCGCGCTCGGTAATCTGTGGGACCGGCTGCAGTATGGTCAGGTGGTCGATTTCCTCGATTTCCACGCCTTCGGCTGGCATTGGCCTGCCTTCAATGTCGCCGACGCGGGAATCTCGGTGGGCGCGGTGCTGCTGATCATCGACGGCTTCCTGATCCGCCATGAGCCGGTGGCGGCCAAGCATGGCTGAGATCACTCCCACAAGGCTCGTCACGCTGCACTACCGTATCGCGCCGCTCGACGGTGCCGAAGTGATCTCGACCTTCGGCGGCAACCCGGCAACGCTGGCGCTCGGTCAGGGCGAGCTCGCCGAAGGGCTCGAGCGCTGCATCGTCGACGCCGAGCCGGGCAAGCGCTACGTGTTCCAGCTCGAGCCGCAGCAGGCCTTTGGCGAGCGCCGCGACGAGCTGGTGCAGGCACTGTCGCGCAAGGGCTTTCCGCCCGAGATGAAGCTCGAGCAGGGCACAGTCGTCGAGTTCTCTTCGCCCGAAGGCACGCTGCACGCGGGCATCGTGCGCGCGAGCAATGACCACGAGGTGCGCGTGGACTTCAACCATCCGCTCGCGGGGCGCGCCGTGCGCTTCGAGATCGAGGTTCTCGCTTTCCTCTGAAGGTGGCACCATAGCGCGATGACGACCGATAACGAGAGCGGCCAGGAAGTCCTGCTCGCCAACCCACGCGGGTTCTGCGCCGGGGTCGAGCGCGCGATCGAGATCGTCGAGCGCGCGCTCGAGGCGTTCGGCGCGCCGATCTACGTGCGCCACGAGATCGTGCACAACAAGACCGTGGTGAACGATCTGCGCGCCAAGGGCGCGGTATTCGTCGAGGAGCTCGCGGAGGTCCCCGCGGGGGCCACGGTGATCTTCAGCGCGCATGGCGTCGCCAAGGCCGTGCGCGGCGAGGCCGAGGCGCGCGGCCTGAAGGTCTTCGATGCCACCTGCCCGCTGGTGACCAAGGTGCATGTCGAGGTCGGCAAGATGCTCAGGGACGGCCACGAGATCGTGATGATCGGCCATCGCGGGCACCCGGAGGCCGAGGGCACCATGGGCCAGGCCGAGTCCAACATGCATCTGGTGGAGACGCTCGCGGACGTCGCGGCGCTCGAGATCCGCGATTCGGCGAAGCTCGCCTACGTCACCCAGACCACGCTCTCGGTGGACGATGCCGCAGAAATCGTGGCCGCGCTCAAGACTCGCTTTCCGGCGATCCGCGGCCCGAAGCGAGACGACATCTGCTACGCCACGCAGAACCGCCAGGACGCGGTGAAGTTCATGGCGCCGCAATGCGACGTGGTGATCGTGGTGGGCTCACCGAACAGCTCGAACTCGAACCGCCTGCGCGAAGTGGCGCAGAAGATGGGCGCCCAGGCCTACATGGTGAATAGCGCTGCCGACCTCAAGCCCGAATGGGTCGCCGGCAAGCGCCGCGTCGGGATCACCGCGGGCGCCTCGGCGCCCGAGGTCCTGGTGAGCGAGCTGGTGGAGCGCTTGCGCGCCTACGGCGCGCAGAGCGTGCGTCCCCTCGAGGGCATCACCGAAAGCGTCGTCTTTACCCTGCCGCGCGAGCTGGCGCGCGCCAAGGCCGCGCGCGGCTGAAGCTCAGGTCTTGCCCGGCACCTTGGGCGCGTCCGGGCTCTCGTAGGTGACTTCGAGCAGCATCTGCACCTTGACCGCGCGGCCGCCCTTCATGCCCGGCGAGAAGCGCGCCGCACGGAACGCGCGCTCGGCTGATTCCTCGAAGAAGCCCGCCGGATCAGCCTTGACCACCATCACCCGGTCGACCGTGCCGCGCTCGCTGATGAACAGGCGGATACGCACCGTGCCGGAAAGAAAACGCCGCGCGGCGCGCTCCGGATACTCGGGCTCGACGCGCGTCTTGATGCCGGGTCGGACGTCGAGCTTGTTCGTCGGAAGATA
>JBFKUL010000293.1:0-3839 GCA_041635755.1 Burkholderiales bacterium
AGCGCATCGCCCACGTACAGAGCAGCGTGCGACCAGGTGGACTGGGTCAGGTACTTGATGGCCGCACTGACCCGCGTGTTGCCTTCGACCAGCAGCACGTCTCCCGGTCGCAGCGCGGCAGCGAGCGCATTCGGTGCCGAGGTCGTCAGCGGCCGATATTGGCGCACCGGCTCCCCGAGATAGCGCCCGATCGCCCGTCCGATCGAAGTCCTCAAGCGACGAAACATGTTTGCATCCCAGGCCGTCGAATCAGCCTAGGCGCGGGACACGGGCCAGTCCAGAGGCGAAGCAAGGCCCGCGCAAAATTTGACGAAAAGCAGAAGCACGGAGACCGGGTCAAAACGTGCGCTCGGTACGCGCGAGCCCGAGAAAAGCGGGCGCCGCGATGCCGCCGGCGTCAGTCCCGCGGGGCGGTCGGCACCCGGATGCCCTCGTAGAGCCATGCGACGCCCTCGAAGCTCGGTTTCGCCTTCGGATCGGCGCTGGGCTTGGGCCCGAGAAACCAGTTGCGCACTTCGCGCACCACGCCCGCGGCGTGGTAGATGTCACCGTAGTAGCGCGCCGTGACCTGCACGCGCGCGTTCCTCAGGTAGCGCTCGTCCTGGTACCAGCGGAACGCCTTGGCGAAATCGCGCTCGGCGAGCTCGACATAGGCAGCGAGCACCACCGCGTCCTCGATCGCCATGTTGGCGCCCAGCGCGAGGTACTGCAGCATCGGGTGCGCGGCGTCGCCGAGCAGCGTGACGCGGCCCCTGGAGTATTCCCGCACCGGCTCGCGGTCGCACAGCACCCACATCTTCCAGGCGTTGATCTTGGCGAGCAGGCGCTTCACCTCGGGGCGCTCGTCGGCGAACTTACGCTCGAGCTCCCCGGGGTCGCCGTAGACGTTCCAGCCTTCCTCGTACCGGTCGCTGTGAAACACCGCCACCAGGTTGTAGAGCTCGCCGCGGCGCAGCGGGTAGTGCACCAGGTGCGTCTTCGGCCCGGCCCACAGCACCACGTTGTTCTGCCACAGCCCGTCGGGCACGTCCTTCCTCGGCAGCACCGCGCGGTAGGCGATGTGGCCCGAGACACGCGGCTTGCCGTCGCCGAGCAGCTGGTTGCGGATCTTCGACCACAGGCCGTCGCAACCGATGAGCGCGCAGCCTTCGACCACCTCCCCGCCCTCGAGGTGCACCGCGACGCGCTCGCCGCGCTCCTCGAAGCGCAGCACCTTCTTCAGCTCGTTCAGGTGGACGTTCTTCTGCGCCTTGCACGCATCGAGCAGCACCTGGTGCAGGTCGGCACGGTGGATCACGCCGTAGAGATAGCCGCCGAAGCGCTCGCGGAACGCGTCGCTGCCCACCGGCACGCGGATCACCTGCTCGCCGGTAAGCCCGTCCATCATGACGAGGTTCTCCGGATGCACCGAGGTGCGCTCGATGGCGTCGGTCAGGCCAAGCGTCTCGAACATGCGGTACACGTTCGGCCCGAGCTGAATGCCGGCGCCGATCTCCTTGAACTCGGAGGACTGCTCGAACACGCGCACCGCGAGGCCCTTCCTCGCGAGCGCGAGCGCCGCGGCGAGCCCGCCGATGCCGCCGCCCACCACAAGGATCGGGAGCTCCGCCATCGCCGTCGCTCAGCGTGCGAGCAGGTCGGGTCCCACCTCGGCGATCGAGCGCACGCCGCAGAGCTTCATGGTGCGCTCGAGCTCGTCGACCAGGATCTCGAGCGCGCGCAGCGCGCCCGCATCGCCCGCCACCGAGGCTCCGTAGAGCGTCGCGCGGCCAATGCACACCGCCTGCGCCCCAAGCGCGCGCGCCTTGAGCGCGTCCGAGCCCCGGCGCACGCCGCCATCGAGAATCACCGGGACTTTGCCGCCGACCGCCGCGACCACATCGGGCAGAGCATCGAGCGAAGCGATGGCGCCGTCGAGCTGGCGCCCGCCGTGGTTCGAGATCCAGATCGAGTCGGCGCCCAGGCCCACGATGCGCTCGGCATCGTCCGGACGCGATACGCCCTTCACCACGAGCTTGCCCTTCCACATGTCGCGCAGCCGCTTGAGTCCCGTATCGTCGAACGACGAGTCGAGCTGCTGGCTGACCGAGGAGGAAATCGTCACCACGTCGACGCGCTCCATGCGCTGGAAGCCGCGCAGGTTGACGAATTCGGGAAGGCCGCCGTTGGCGACGATGCGCAGCGCCCACGCGGGCTTCATCGCGCCCTGCAGCACGTGCCGCAGCTGCATCGTGTAGGGCACCGTGAAGCCATTGTGCGAATCGCGCTCGCGCTTGCCGCCGGTGGCGAGGTCCACCGTCACCACCAGCGCCTCGTAGCCGGCCGCCGCGGCGCGCCGCACCAGCTTGTCGGTGAACTCCCGGTCGTAGAGCACGTAGAGCTGGAACCACAGCCGTCCCGGCGCCTTGTCGGCGATCTCCTCGATCGAGGCGGTGGCGTTGGTCGACAGGGTGAACGGAATGCCGAACCTGGCCGCCGCGCGCGCGGTCGCGACGTCCGCCCCTGGCCAGGCCATGCCGGTCGCGCCGGTGGGCGCGATCAGGAACGGGTACTTCGACGGGCCGCCGAGAATCTCGCACGACGGGTCGGGCTTCGAGACGTCGCGCAGCACGCGCGGCACGAAGCGCCGCCGCTCGTAGGCGTCGCGGTTCGACCGCAGCGTCACCTCATCCTCGGCACCGCCGTCGAAGAAATCGAAGATCATGCGCGGGAGCCGACGACGCGCGAGCAACCGAAGATCCTCGATGTTGCAGGCCTGGCGGAGTCTCCTCATGGTGACTCGAGTTTACCCGGCGGGCCGCCCGCTCGGACTAGGGCGCGAGCGAAACGACCCGGATGCCGCTTGGCTCAACGCCGTGCGCCCGGAGCGTGAAGCCGCCCGCATCAAGCCGCGCCTGCAGGCGCTCGCGCGCGGCGATCGACTCGGGCGTGCCGAGCGCCAGGGGCTCGGCGTCGGCGAGGCGGTAGTACACGCCCTCGATCACGAACGTGCGGTCGTCGATCGCCACAGCACCGCTCGCCAGGACGCGCGCGTTCATACCACCGTCACTCAAGCCGAGGTGATGCCGCGAGGGCCGCGGCGCTTCTCGCAGTGCGGCCGCGGCGCCTACCAGCGGCAAGGCGTAGAAGTAGTCGAAATGGCTGCCGCGGTACGAAACGAACCCGTCCGCAGCCGCCGGATCGCCCAGCCGAATGGTGATCTTCAGCCCTCCGGCATACGAAGCGAGCGGCGCTGCGAGCAGCACCGCGCACAGCATTTCGATCCCGAGCTTTCTCAGTCCGCGCGCTGCTTGCATAATGGCGCCTTCACTCTACTCCGCGGAGCGCGCGCGATCCAGGCACGCGCCCCGCACCCCATAAAGCGACCATGGCCAAGAAGAACCGCATTACCGGTGTGCTCTCGCCGGTGGTTACCCCGTTCGGTAAGGATGGCGCGCCGGATGCCGCGCGCTTCGTGCGCCACTGCAAGTGGCTGCTCAAGAACGGCTGCTCCGGGCTCGCCGTGTTCGGCACCAACAGCGAAGCGAACTCGATGTCGGTCGCCGAGAAGACGAAGCTGCTCGAAGCGCTGGTGGCGGGCGGCGTGCCTGCCGCGGCGCTGATGCCGGGCACCGGGCATTGCGCGCTCACCGACTCGATCGAGATGACGCGCCACGCGGTCAAGCTCGGGTGTGCCGGCGTGCTGATGCTGCCGCCGTTCTACTACAAGGGCGTCTCCGACGAGGGCCTGTACCGCAACTTCGCCGAGGTCATCGAGCGCGTCGGCGATGACCGTCTGCAACTCTACCTGTATCACATCCCGCCCGTGGCGCAGGTGCCGATCTCGCTTGCGCTGATCG
>JBFKUL010000294.1:0-3818 GCA_041635755.1 Burkholderiales bacterium
CGCGAGCGCCTTGCGCAGCTCGGGCCGACCGCGCGGCGGCGGCGAGTCGCGGAACGACGCCGGCGAGCCGCGCCAGCGCGCGAGCGTGCGCGACGGGGTGTCGCGTCCGGCGCGCAGCACCATGGCGAGGTCGACGCCGTCCAAGGACGCCTCGCGGGTGAAGTCGTCCCCCGGCAGCGCCTCGACGCGGCGCACGTAGAAGGTGCCGTCGCTGATTTTTCGGCCGCGCAGTCGGTCGAGCGCCTCGCGCGGCTCGGGCCGGCGCACGCGCAGCCAGGCCGCTTCGGTGGGTGAGACCAGCAGCGGCAGCACGCGCGAGAGCGCCTCCTCGTCGTGCACGTTGTCCCAGTCGATTGCGAGCAGCTCGGGCCAGCGCGCCGCAAGCCGGCGCGCCGCCGGCCAGAAGAAGCGGTAGTGGATGTCGGTGCCCGCAATGCCGGAGTCGGTCAACGCGGCGCGGTGGCGCCGCAGATCGGCGCGCCGCGCGAAGCCGCCGAGCATGCGCTCGACCTGCGCCAGCAGCCGCGCGTCGTCCGGATAGGCGCGCAGGTAGCACAGTTCCTCGTGCAGCCGCCGCACCTCGCCCGGCGAGCGCAGCCAGCGGCGCGCGAGCGCGCGCAGCAGGATGCGTTTCTGCGCCGTCGCGTCGCGCGTATACACAGCGCTCGAGCGTTCTAATGCGCGCAGCAGCCCCGATGCCGATTGTTTCATCCTGGTCTCCTCGCCGCGCGAAACGGTAGCCGCAATGCCCGCTGCACGCAAGCCGGACGCAAGGGCAATCGGTGATAATGCCCGCTCGAACCGGGAGAGCTGCCGTGGCGGCTATCGTAACCGACGCAGACAAGAACGAAGACACGATCGCCATTCTTCACCCGGGCGACATGGGCGCGGCGGTCGGCGCACGGCTGCGCGACAAGGGCCTGCGCGTGCTCTGGGCCTCGGCAGGACGCAGCCGCGAAACCGGCGAGCGCGCCGCGCGTGCCGGACTCGAGGATGCGGGCACGCTCGCCGCGGCGCTCGGCGCAAGCACCATTGCGCTTTCGATCTGCCCGCCGCATGCCGCGCTCGCGATGGCGCGCGAAGTCGCCGCGGCCAGGTACGGCGGCGTCTACGTCGACGCGAACGCAGTCTCGCCGATGACCACGCGTGAGATCGAACGGCTGCTCGCTGCGGCGGGCACCGCGTTTGTCGACGGCGCCATCATCGGCCCGCCGCCGTCCGGCGATAGCACGGGCGCCCGCCTTTACCTTTCCGGGCGCGGCGCGTGGCGCCTCGCCCGGGTGCTCGCTTCGGGAACGCTCGAGGCGGTGGCGCTCGAGGCGCCGGTGGGCGCCGCTTCGGCGCTCAAGGTGTGCTTTGCGGCCTGGAACAAGAACGCAATCGCCTTGATGGCCAACATCCGCGCGCTGGCCGCGCTCGAGGGCGTGGAGGCGCCGTTGATGCAGGAGTGGCGCCGCCGCATGCCCGATGCGCTGAAGAGCCTCCAGCGCGTCACCCCGAGCGCCCGCAAGGCCTGGCGCTGGATCGCCGAGATGGAGGAGAACGCCTCGACGTTCGAGGCCGCGGGACTGCCTGCGGGCGCTTCGCGCGCCGCCGCCGAGGTCTACCGGCGGCTTGCGCCGTTCAAGGACGCAAAAGAGCCGCCGGCGCTCGCCGCAATCGAGGCCGCGCTGGGTGCGCGACACAAGGAAAAGGCGGCCAAGGGCGAGGCGCCGGGCAAGAAAGGCAAGGCGCAGCGAGCCGGGCGCAACGCGAAGAAGAAGAAGCGTTAGACGCGTCAGGCTGCTCAGCGAGACGGCTCGCCGCTCAGACTTCGAGGCGGTACAGGCTGACCGTGCCGGTCTTGCCTCGAATCGGCACCTCGCCGATGCGCTCGAGCGCGAACTGCTGCGTGAGCTGCGCCACCGTGCTGCCCGAGACCAGCACCAGCGAGCCGTGCTCCTTGTTGAGCTGCTCGAGCCGCGCGGCGAGGTTCACCGCGTCGCCGTGCACCGTGTAGGTCAGGCGGTCGCCCGAGCCGATCGGGCCCGCGAGCACCTCTCCAGTGTTGATGCCGGCGCGGGTGCGCAGGCTCACGCCGGCGAAGCGGCGCCCCTGAATCGCCCGCTGGATCTCGATCGCGGCAAGCACCGCATGATCGGCGTGCTGGGGATCGGCTACCGGGACGTTGAAGGTGACCAGCATGGCGTCGCCCTGGAACTGGTTGACGACGCCGCCGTGACGGTTGATCGGCTCGGTGACGGCGGCAAAGTACTCGTTCAGCATTTGCACCACGCGCGCCGGCGGCATGCTCTCCGAGATCCGCGTGAAGTCCTCGATGTCGGTGTAAAGGATGGTTGCGGTGGTGAGCTTCGGCTCGAGCTCGCCTTGGCTGGCGAGAAGCGCCGCGGCCACACTTTCGGGCACGTAGCGGCCGAAGGTTTCGCGGATGTACGCGCGCTCGCGCAGGCCGCTGATCATGCGGTTGAAGTTCTCCGTCAGCACGCCGAGCTCGTCATCCGCGTTCACGGGAACGCGTACGTCGAGCCGGCCTTCCTTCAGCGCGCCCACCGCCTGCATCAGCGAGCCGATCGGCCGCAGCATGCTGCGGGTGACGAAGAACAGCGACACGCTGATGAGGAAGGCCGAGGCGAACAGATCGAGAAAGATCGTCTGCTCGACGCTCAGCCCCTGCGCCGCGCGAAAATCCGCGAACACGGTGAGATCGAAAATCACGAGCACGATCGGTAGCACCGCGACCACCGCGAAGGCCAGCATCAGCTTGGCGAAGAAGCGCCCGCCGCGCGGGCGCACCGTCTCGCCGCGCTCGGCGAGCTGAGCGCGCAGCTCGACGCAGAAGTCCGAGATCAGGAAGTAGATGTAGAACGAGAAGTACGCGGCGTAGACGGTGCTGTACCAGGCGAGCGCCGCGAGGCGATCGGGCACCGGCAAGCGCTCGATCAGCGCCTCGTCGGGCGTGAATACGCCGAGCGAGGCGGCGAGGACACAGTACAAGTAGGCGAGGATCGCGGCGAGACCGGCGGACAGTCCGGGCAGACCCCGGGTGCGACGGCGCGCGGCGCGCACTTCGCCCCCACCACGGAGGAACGCGTCCACCGGGCGGAACAGCAGCGCCGCGAGCCCCACATTGAGCACGCCGAGAATCGCGATGTTGATGAGCAGGTCGACGGCGGCCGTCTCGGGTCGCCCCGCCACGGCCTGGTAGATGCCGGTGATGGTGAGCTCGACCAGGCACAGACTCGCCATCGACAAGAGGTAGCGGCGTCTCAATTTCTCGAATCCATGAGTGCTTTCGCTTCGTGCAACGCGCGGCGAACGCAGCCGCGCGTCCCCGCGTAGGATATACCGAGCACCCGCAAGAAGCGGGCGCGTCTTTCACACGCGATGGACTCCAGCACCCTTCTCGCACTGCTCGCCGCGATGCTCCTCGGCACCGCGATCGTGCTCGCGCGCGTGGGGCTGCGCTATCTCGATCCGGTGCGCGGCGCGCTGGTGAGCGTGCCCTCGACGATGCTGCTGTATTGGCTGCTCGCCTTGTTTCTGCTCGAGCGCGGCGGCTGGAACGCCACGGCGTTCGCGATCTTCGCGCTGGTCGGGCTCGTTTTCCCGGCGGTGGTGACGCTGCTCGGTTTCGAGTCGAACCGGCGCATCGGCCCGACGATCACGGGCACCGTAGCAAGTACCACGCCGCTGTTCGCGACGCTCGGTGCACTCGTGTTTCTGGGCGAACCGCTCACGCTGCAGGCCGCGAGCGGCACGGCGGCGATCGTACTGGGCGTGATCGCGCTGTCGTGGCGTGGAGACAACGCCTCGCGCAC
>JBFKUL010000295.1:0-3799 GCA_041635755.1 Burkholderiales bacterium
TGCTCACTTCGATCAAGGTAGCGCTCGGCGAGCCGGCCTGGAACGGCTTCGGCGTCGAGGCCTACATCTTCGCCTCGATCGTCTATTTCACGTTCTGTTACGCCATGTCGCAGTACAGCCAGAACCTCGAGCGCGAGCTGGCGCGCGACCGCAGGCATTGACCCAGGGAGAACAGGCCATGGCCCAGGCAGCGACAAATTCATCCGGCGCCCCGATGATCGAGATCAAGGGCGTCAACAAGTGGTTCGGCGACTTCCAGGTGCTGAAGAACGTCGACCTGTCGGTGGCGCTCGGCGAGAAGATCGTCATCTGCGGCCCCTCCGGGTCGGGCAAGTCGACGCTGGTGCGCCTGATCAACCACCTCGAAACGCACCAGAAGGGGCGCATCGTGGTCGACGGCATCGAGCTCGGCGAGGACCTGAAGGCGATCGAGGCCATCCGGCGCGAGGTGGGCATGGTGTTCCAGCAGTTCAACCTGTTCCCGCATCTCACGGTGCTCGAGAATCTGACGCTTGCACCGATCTGGGTGCGCCGCATGCCGAAGAAGGACGCAGAGGCGCTCGGCATGCAGCTGCTCGAGCGCGTGCGCATCGCCGAGCAGGCCGCAAAGTACCCGGCGCAGCTCTCGGGCGGCCAGCAGCAGCGCGTCGCCATCGCGCGCGCGCTCGCGATGAAGCCCAAGGTCATGCTGTTCGACGAGCCCACCTCAGCGCTCGATCCGGAGATGATCAAGGAGGTGCTCGACGTCATGGTCGAGCTCGCGCGCGAAGGCATGACGATGCTGGTGGTGACGCACGAGATGGGTTTCGCGCGCACCGTGGCCGACCGCGTGTGCTTCATGGACGGCGGCGAGATCGTCGAGATCGGCACGCCCAAGGAATTCTTCGCCGCGCCCAAGACCGACCGCGCGAAGCTGTTCCTCAGCCAGATCCTCGGCCACTGAGCCGCCGGCAGGGGACCTCTCGGGCTACGACGCCGCGGGGCGCGTCAGGCGCGCGTAGGCAACCGCCGACGCGAAATACACGATACTCAGTGCGACTTCCATCGCCGCGAGCTGCTGCCCGAGGCCGCGCTCGCTCCAGGCGCGCACCACGCCTTCGGCGAAGTAGGCGAGGATCAGCATGCTCGACCACTGGAACGTGTAGCGTCGACCGCGCAGCACGCCGAATAGCGGCGCGAGCAGCGGCAGCGCCTTGATGACGAGCCAGGAGCCGCCTGCGCGCAGCGGCGCAAGCCACAGCTCCCAGGCGAGGCACAGCCCGATCAGCGCGATCAGGCTCGCCGCGGCGAGATTCGCCGCGAGCGGCGCGGCCCTCATCGAGCGAGCTTGAGTGCGGTCTCGGCGAGCCGCCGGCCCTGCGCCAGGCACAGCACGCGCTCGTGCTCGCTCACCGGCTGGTCGTCCGAGACACCGGCGAAATGGCTCGGGCCGTAGGGCGTGCCGCCGGTGCGCGTCGCATTCAGCTCGGCGCGCGTGTAGGGCGTGCCGACGATCAGCATGCCGTGATGCAGTAGCGGCAGCATCATCGACAGGAGCGTCGCTTCCTGTCCGCCATGCAGGGCGCCCGTGGAGGTGAACACGCAAGCCGGCTTGCCTGCGAGCGTGCCGTTCAGCCACAGCGTTGAGGTGCCGTCGAGAAAATACTTGAGCGGTGCGGCCATGTTGCCGAACCGCGTCGGGCTGCCGAGCGCAAGACCCGCGCAGCGCTCGAGGTCCGCGAGCTCGCAGTACGGCGCTCCGGACTCGGGCACCGCGGGCTCGGGTGCGCGCTCGGTCACGGCCGAGACCTTGGGCACGGTGCGCAACGTCGCCTGCGCACCGGGTGCGCGCTCGATGCCTTCGGCGATCAGCTCGGCCATGCGACGCACGGAGCCGCCAACGCTGTAGTACAGAACGAGGATCTCGGCCACGGGACGGTATCATACCGGCACATGACGAACGCCAAGTCGAACGCGCTGCACGCACCGCGTCGTCTGCTCGACAAGGTGGCCGATTTCATGGTCACCATCTCGCGGCGCTTCGTGGAGGACCGGGGTGTGCAGACCGCGGGCAGCCTGACCTTCACCACGCTGCTGTCGATGGTGCCGCTGATCACCGTGGCGCTGTCGCTCACCACCGCGTTCCCGGTGTTCGACCAGGCCATCGGCGCGCTTCAGACCTACGTCGTCGAGCACTATCTGCCGGATGCGGCCGGCGTGAGGGCGATCACCGAGCAGGTCAGCGCCTTCACCGAGAAGGCCGGCCGGCTCACCGCGATCGGCCTCGCGTTCCTGCTGGTCACCTCGCTCATGCTGATGCTGACCATCGACGAGGCGATGAACCGGATCTTCCGTGTGCAGCGCCGCCGCCCGCTTGCGCAGCGCGTGCTGATGTACTGGAGCGTGCTCACGCTCGGTCCGCTGCTGATCGGCGGCAGCTTGTCGATGACCTCCTACATGGTGGGCGCCTCGCTTGGCCTGATGGGCGACATGGGCGCCGCCACCACGGCGGTGCTGCGGGTCGTGCCGTTCCTGTTCACGGTGGCCGCGCTCACCATGCTCTACCTCGTGGTGCCCTATCGCCGTATCGATCTACCGCATGCGCTCGTCGGCGCAATCCTCGCCGGAATACTGTTCGAGCTTGCCAAGCGCGGCTTTGCGTTCTACATCGCGAAGTTCCCGACCTACACCATGATCTACGGCGCCTTCGCCACCGTGCCGATCTTCCTGCTCTGGCTGTACCTGTCGTGGCTGGTGGTGCTGGTCGGCGCCACGCTCACGGCGATGCTGCCCGGCTATCGCGCCGCGGACGTCGAGCGTCACCGCTCCCCCGGGCACGACCTGCTCGACGCGCTCGCCGTGCTGGCGGTGCTCGCGCGCGGCCAGTCCGCCGGAGAGGTGCGCTCGACGAATCGCATCGCGACCCGGGTCAGGTTGATGCCCTACCGCTGCGAGCGGGTACTCGAGCGCTGCAGCGACCTTGGCTGGGTCGCCAAGACCGACCGCGACGGCTGGCTGCTGACGCGCGACGCCGACGACATTCGCGTCGCCGACGTGTACCGTGCCTTCGTGCTCGACCCCGAAGCGAAGGGCGGCGTGCACGAGGCGCTCGAGCGCCTTTCGGTGCCGATTGCCGAGCACTGGAAGCACGTCGAGGGCGATCTCTCGCTCTCGCTCAGACGCTTCGCCGCAGCCGAGGAAAAAGCGGAGCAGGCCGGATGAAGCCGGCCGCGCACGCCGGCATCGAGCGACGCGAGCGCCTGATCGTCGCGCTGGACGTGCCCGAGGTCGAGCAGGCCAAGGCCCTGGTCGAGCGCCTTGGCGATGCCGTGCGCTTCTACAAGATCGGCCTCGAGTTGTTTACCTCGGGTGGCTACTTCGAGCTGCTCGACTGGCTGGCCAGGCGCCGCGTCAAGGTGTTCGCGGATCTCAAGTTCTACGACATTCCGGAGACGGTGCGGCGCGCGGTGGCCAATCTGCGCGGGCGGGGCGTCAGCTTCGTCACCGTGCATGGCCATCGCTCGATCATGCAGGCCGCCGCCACCGAAAAGGGCGATCTCCGCATCCTCGCCGTCACCGTGCTGACGAGCTTCGATCGGCGAGATCTCGACGAGATGGGGGCCACGGTCGAGCTTGGCGATCTCGTGCTCGTACGCGCGCGCGGCGCACTCGAGTCGGGCTGCGACGGCGTCATCGCCTCCGGGCTCGAGGCGCCGAAATTGAAGGCCGCGTTCGGTCAAAAGCTTCTGGTGGTGACCCCGGGGATCCGGCCCGCGGCCGAAAGCCGCGCCTCCCCGCAGCGGCCCGCGGACGATCAGAA
>JBFKUL010000296.1:0-3797 GCA_041635755.1 Burkholderiales bacterium
ACGCCCACGACGAACCAGCCGCGCCGGCCAACCGTCGCCGGCTCATAGACGACGCGCAGCGCAGGATCGCGTGGCCGGAAGTAGCGCCACAACAACCACCAGGCGACTACCAGCACCGCGACGACAATGGGCACCGCGACCAGCATCCACTCGAGGAAGCTCGTGCGCAGCCCGGCCTGCTGCATTTGACCGACCGCGACCGCGTTCGGCGGCGAGCCGATCGGCGTGCCCATGCCACCGACGCTGGCGGCAAACGCCACCCCGAGCATCAGCGCGCGCCGGAACGGCTCGTCCTTTGGCATTGCAGAGAGCATCGGTGCCACCAGCGCCACCATCATTGCGGCCGTGGCCGTATTGCTCATGAACATCGAGAAGAGCGCGGTCACGGCCAGCACGCCCGCGAGCGCCGAAGCAGGCTTTTCGCCGAAAGGCTTGAGCAGGAGCGCCGACATTGAGCGGTCGACGCCCTCCTTGACCGCCGCTCGGGCAAGCAGGAAACCGCCGAAGAAAAGGAGCAGCACGGGGTCCGCTGCGCTTTGCAGGATCGTCCGGTAGCTGGGTGACGAACCGGACTCGAATCCGAGACCCGCCCAGCCGCCGGGGTTGGCGAGCAGGATGAGCTGCAGGCCGATCACCAGCAGCGAAGTCGCGAACAGCGGCAACGCCTCGGTCATCCATAGCCCCGCAGCGAGCACGAAGATGGCCGCCATGAACGCAGCCTCGCGCGGCATGGCGCCGCTTGTGAGCGCAAGGTACGCCGTCGCCAAACTCGCGGCGATCGATCCGGCGAGGGCCGAATACCGAAGTACCGGGTGCTGCGGCGGGCGCAACGCTGCGCCCGCTACGCCGCGGCCTTGACGTGCGCCTTTTCAAAGCTCATGCGCCCGCCTCGCCAGTCAGCGCGGATGGTGTCCTTGGGCGCGAAGCGGCCCTCGAGAATCGCCTTGGCGAGCGGGTTTTCGAGCTCGGACTGGATCGCGCGCTTGAGCGGGCGCGCGCCGTAGACCGGGTCGAAGCCGACCTTGGCCAGCTCGGAGACCGCGGCCTCGGACACCTCGAGCGCGTACTCCATGTGCGCGAGGCGCCGCTGCAGGATTGCGAGCTGGATGCGCGCGATCGAGCGGATGTGCTCGTCGCCGAGCGCGTGGAATACCACCACCTCGTCGATGCGGTTGACGAACTCGGGGCGGAACTGGTTTTTCACTTCCGCCATCACCGCGACCTTGATCACGCCGTAGTCGCTCCCGGCCATGCTCTGGATCATCTGCGAGCCGAGGTTGGAGGTCATCACCAGCACGGTGTTCTTGAAGTCCACCGTGCGGCCCTGCCCGTCGGTGAGCCGGCCTTCGTCGAGCACCTGCAGGAGCGCGTTGAACACGTCCGGATGCGCCTTTTCGACCTCGTCGAACAGGATCACCGAGTAGGGCTTGCGGCGCACCTGCTCGGTGAGCTGGCCGCCCTCGTCATAGCCGACGTAGCCCGGCGGCGCGCCGATCAGGCGCGACACGGAGTGCTTCTCCATGTATTCGGACATGTCGATTCGGATCAAGTGCTCCTCGGAGTCGAACAGGAACGCGGCGAGCGCCTTGCACAACTCCGTCTTGCCCACGCCGGTGGGCCCGAGGAACAGGAACGAGCCGTAAGGCCGGTTCGGGTCCGAGAGGCCCGAGCGCGAGCGCCGGATGGCGTCCGAGACCAGGCGCACCGCCTCGTCCTGGCCGACCACGCGCTCGTGCAGCTTGTCTTCCATGCGAATCAGTTTTTCGCGCTCGCCCTGCATCATCTTCGACACGGGGATGCCGGTGGCGCGCGATACGACCTCGGCGATTTCCTCGGCGCCGACCTGCGTGCGCAGCAGCTTGGCCTTCGGCGCCTCGTTCTTCGCGGCGCCATGCGTCTCGGCCTTCTTGAGCTGCGCCTCGAGCGGCGGGATCTTGCCGTACTGGATCTCGCTCATCTTCTGCCAGTCGCCCTTGCGGCGCGCCTCTTCCATCGCCACGCGCAGCTTCTCGAGCTCTTCCTTGACGTGCTGGCTGCCGGCGACCTGCGCCTTCTCGGCCTTCCAGACCTCCTCGAGGTCCGAGTACTCCTTTTCGAGCCGCGCGATCTCGGCCTCGATCAGGCCGAGGCGCTTCTGAGAAGCCTCGTCCTTTTCCTTCTTCACCGCCTCGCGCTCGATCCTCAGCTGGATCAGGCGCCGGTCGAGCCGGTCCATCGCCTCCGGCTTGGAGTCGATCTCCATCTTGATGCGCGCCGCGGCCTCGTCGACCAGGTCGATGGCCTTGTCGGGCAGGAAGCGGTCGGTGATGTAGCGGTGCGAGAGCTCGGCCGCCGCGACGATCGCCGGGTCGGTGATGTCCACGCCATGGTGCAGCTCGTACTTCTCCTGCAGCCCGCGCAGGATCGCTATGGTCGCCTCCACGCTCGGCTCGCCGACCAGCACCTTCTGGAAGCGGCGCTCGAGCGCGGCGTCCTTCTCGACGTACTTGCGGTATTCGTTCAGCGTCGTGGCGCCGACGCAGTGCAGCTCGCCGCGGGCGAGCGCGGGCTTGAGCATGTTGCCGGCATCGATCGCCCCCTCGGCTTTGCCGGCGCCGACCATCGTGTGCAGCTCGTCGATGAAGACGATGGTGTTGCCTTCATCCTGCGACAGCTCCTTGAGCACGGCCTTCAAGCGCTCCTCGAATTCGCCGCGGTACTTGGCGCCGGCCAGCAGCGACGCCATGTCGAGCACCAGCACCCGCTTGTTCTTGAGCGACTCGGGCACTTCGCCGTTGATGATGCGTTGCGCAAGCCCCTCGACGATCGCCGTCTTGCCGACGCCGGGCTCGCCGATCAGCACCGGATTGTTCTTGGTGCGCCTTTGCAGGATCTGGATCACGCGCCGGATCTCGTCGTCGCGGCCGATCACCGGGTCGAGCTTGCCCTGGCGCGCGCGCTCGGTGAGGTCGAGCGTGTACTTGGTGAGCGCCTGGCGCTGTCCCTCGTCGGCCTGGCCGGCGACGTTCTGACCGCCACGCACCTGCTCGATCGCCTTCTCGAGGCTCTTGCGGTCCACCCCCGCCTGCTTGAGCGCGCGTCCCGTCTCGCCCTTGTCGCCGCAGGCGGCGAGCAGAAACATCTCCGAAGCGATGAATTGGTCGCCGCGCTTCTGCGCTTCCTTGTCGGCGACGTTCAGCAGCGTCGCCAAATCGCGCGAGATGTGAACTTCGCCCGGCGTGCCTTCGACCTTGGGCAACCGCGTCATGCCTTGCTGAAGCGCGCTTTTCAGGCCGCCGGTGTTGCCCCCGGCGCGCTGGATTAGCGACGCCGCCCCGCCATCCTCCTGGCCGAGCAACGCGAGCAGCAGATGCTGCGGCTCGATGAACTGATGATCCTGTCCCAGCGCGAGGCTCTGCGCCTCGCCCAGGGCCTCCTGCAGCTTGGTGGTGAACTTGTCGAAACGCATAACTGTGATCCTGTGCTGATTCCTGTGCCGTAAGTGGGGCCTTTGCGCACAGATTCAACCCTCGGGCACGTCCGGACCGTGACCTGCATCAACCGCGGCGCGCCCTGAGGCTCGAGAATAAGCCTTGCGCAGGCCCGTGGTCGCCCCAAGATAATAGTCAAAGGCTGTCTTCCCGCCACCCGCCCCGAAACATGCCAATTGAAAAGCGCGCCCAGTTCAACGTTGCCTATCTGATTTTCGCGCTGGTGGCCATCATGCTGGTGCAGCAATGGTGGACCCAGGCGCAGCAGATCGAGGTCGTGCCTTACAGCGAGTTCGAGTCGCTGCTGGAGCAGAAACGCATTATCGA
>JBFKUL010000297.1:0-3786 GCA_041635755.1 Burkholderiales bacterium
CGCCCGCCGAATGGAAGCTGTCCGCATGGCGCGACGGCGCGCGCGTGTTGCTCGAGGTGTCGGATGCGCAGGTCAGGACCCTGTCGTTCTTCCCGTATGAGGAAGGCAAAGTGCAGCATGCCGGCGCGCAGCCGCTTGAGCGAATTGCGGGGGGACTGAGACTCGCGATCCAGCTCGCCGAACAGCCCGTGGGTGTGTTCGATCGCGCTCTGGGTATTCTCGTTACCGAAGGCGCTCGCGCGTTCGAGATCGACGTGCCGATCGCCGGTGCGGCGCTCGCTTCGCAGCCCGGCGCGGTGCCCCAGGCAAAACCCGGGGTGGTGGCACCCCCTTCGCTGGGTCTCGCGCTCGCGCTTGCGTTTGCTTTCGTCGGCGGGCTGCTGCTCAACCTGATGCCGTGCGTGCTGCCGGTGCTCGGCATCAAGGTGCTTGGCCTCGCCAAGCAGCGCTCGGGCCGTGCGCATGCGCTGCTCTACGTAATGGGCGTGGTGACGTCCTTTCTCGGCCTCGCTGGGCTGCTCGTTGCGCTGAAATCGGCCGGCGTAGCGCTCGGCTGGGGCTTTCAGCTGCAATCACCAGCGTTCATCGCCGCGTTGGCGTTCCTGTTCTTCGGCCTGGCGCTCAACTTGTCAGGCGTGTTCGAGCTGGGCTGGCTCGCACCGCAGACCCGGCTCGCCCACCCGCACGCCGACGCCTTCTTTACCGGGGTTCTGGCGGTGGTGGTGGCCTCGCCCTGCACCACACCCTTCATGGGCGCGGCGATGGGCTTCGCGTTCCTCGAGAGCGCCCAGACGGCGTTCTTCGTTTTTGCGGCGCTCGGCATCGGCATGGCCCTCCCCTACGCGGTGCTCGCCTGGCGCACCGAATGGCTGCGCTGGCTGCCCAAGCCGGGGGCGTGGATGGTGCGCCTGAAGCAGTTCCTCGCCTTTCCGCTCTACGGCACGGTGATCTGGCTCGCCTGGGTGCTCGGCATGCAGGCGGGGCTGGATGCCGTGGTGCGGCTGCTCGGCGGGCTGCTCGCGCTCGGCATCGCCGCGTGGCTCGCTGGAAGCATGCCGCGGGCGCGGCTCGCGGCGCTCGTGCTGGCGATCGTGGCGGTGGCCGCAGTGGTGCCGTCGACGCGAACTTCCCCCGAGCCGCTGCGGTCCGAGGGAATGTGGGAACCGTGGTCGAACGAGCGGCTGGCGGCGCTTTCCGTACAGGGAAAGTCGGCGTTCGTGGACTTCACCGCCGCCTGGTGCATTACCTGCCAGGTGAACAAAAAGCTCGTGCTGACCGACGCGGTGGTGGAGCGGGCGTTTCGCAACAAGGGAGTGACGTTGCTGCGGGCGGACTGGACGCGCGAGGACCCGGAAATTACGCGCGCGCTCGCCGATCTGGGCAGAAACGGCGTACCCGTCTATGTACTATACGTTCCGGGGCAGCCACCGAGGCTGCTGCCTGAACTGCTCACCCGCGAGGCGGTGATCGCCGCTCTCGCGGACCTCAAGGAGGCTTCATGAGAACGCTGCTCGCTTTGTTCCTGCTAGCCGCGCTGCCGGCCCAAGCCGCGAGCGTCGGCGCGCCGGCGCCCGACTTCACCCTGGAAAGCGTCGCCGGCAAGCCGGTGAAGCTCTCCGAGCATCGCGGCAAATTCGTGGTGCTCGAGTGGGTCAATCCCCACTGCCCGTACGTCAACAAGCACTACCGCAGCGCCAACATGCAGGGGCTGCAGAAGGAGCTCACCTCGAAGGACGTGGTTTGGCTCTCGATCAACTCGACCCGCGCCGATCACTACGAGTACATGGCGCCCGAGAAGATGAGCGCGTGGACGGCCAAGATGAGCGCCTCGCCCTCGGCGACGCTGCTCGATCAGAAGGGCACCGTCGGGCGCGCCTACGGCGCGCGCACCACGCCGCACATGTATATCGTCGACCCGAAGGGTGCGTTGGTGTACGCCGGCGCAATCGACAGCATCCGCTCGGCCGATCCGGAGGACATCAAGAGCGCGAAGAACTATGTGCGCGCGGCGATGGGCGAGCTGCTCGCCGGAAAGAGCGTGAGCGAGGCGAGCACTTCCGCCTACGGCTGCTCGGTCAAATACTGAGCCAGGGCCCGCTCGCGCCGGGCAGGCGCGCAGCCGCGCCATGCCCCGGCGCGGACGAATCGGCGGCGTAACCGCCGACGACGCTACGGCTGCGTGAAAGCCTTCGCCGCTTCGAGCAGCTTCTCGGAGACCCGCAGCGCGCTTTCGGCGTGGAAGATCTTGGCGCGCCCCGGTGCTATGGCTTCACCTGAAACCTGCATCGGTTGTCTCGGTACTCCGCGCAGACGCCTTTAAGCAATGTTCCCAAGTCTGCGGCAAGCTGCGGGTCATGCTCCGCCGCCCCAGAGAGCTGCAGCCCTGCATCACGGGTCCACGTCCCCCCGCCGCTCAAACGCAGAGGACCCGAAAGGCTTCCGAGCTCGATATTGACCTTGCTGCCGCCGCCCCGCATACGCACGATGTGCGATCCCGCATCGAGCTCAGGGACCCTCGCCAGTCGAAACTGGCGCCACTCGAGTTCCGCGAGGCCAAAAAACAACTTCCCGTCGATGCGCAAATCGTCAGAGCGGAGGTGCAACGTGCCCTCGGGGCCAAGGGCTTCCAGATTTGGCGCAAGTCCTGAGACGATCGCAGCCGGAACCACGAGATCCAGGCCGCGAATGGTCGTTCCCGCGAACGAGACCTGCACCTGCATGGGCTTGGCGGCCTTGCCGAGAGTGACCTCGGACCAAAGACCGGCGCGCAAGATTCCTGACCACAGGATGTTCCAGCGCAACATGCCGAGATCGAGCAGGGGTCCCGAGCGCGGACGCACATACAGCTGCCCGCTTCCGTCCCACAGGCTGCCCGCAGGCGCGCGCAGCACGAGCCTGTTGTCCGAAAACCCTTCCACGGCGCGGGACACCCAGGCTGCAGGCACCGTCGCAAACAACACGCCTAAGTAGATCGCGCAGCCGACCAGGGCGTAGACCGTGACGCGCGACGCGATCATCGTGAAGTCCCCGCCGACGTGGCCCCCTGCAAGGCAAAAGTCGCCTCGACCTGAACCATACCGGGCTGATCAAGTGCGACGATTCTGCAGCTTTCGAGGCGCAATCCCAGCTCACGCTGCAGCTCCCCGAGCCAACTGACCCAGGCGTCGAACTGCACCGATTCTGCCCGCAACCGCACCTGGCTGTTCGGGAGCGACTCGATGCGCGGGGCCGCCGCCGAGAATGAGGTACGCGCTACCGACGCGCGCAACAGGCTGGCCGCATCTCCGGAGCGCGTCGCGGGCCCAAGCTGCTTGCGGAGCCTCGCGATTTCTTCGCGTTGCCAGCGCATGTCCTGGACCTGCGCGCGCAGCTGCGGCAGCGTGACGGCAAGCGCCTTGCGCGCAGCGAGGCCAGGTTCCCACAGGAACGCGTACAGCGCCGCCGCGAACACGAACGCCACGGCGGCAAGCAGGGCGAGGCGCTCCCTCGCGGAGCGCTCGCTCCAGAACCCCGCGGTTGCGGAGACGATGTTCATTGCCCGGCTCCGGGACGCAAGCGCAGGACGACGCCACCGGCTGGACCCGCTGCGCTTTCGAGCTGAACGCTGTATTCAGGCACCGGCGTCTTGGCTCTTAGCTCTTCGAGCAATGCGCCGGATTGCTGCTGCGTGCGGGGCTTCAGCGCGACGGCCAGCGTGCCGTTCTCGTACTCGATGCGCTCGATGCGATGTCGACCCGGATCCAGAAAACGTTCACCGGCCATGCCGAGAAGAGAAAGAAAATCCTC
>JBFKUL010000298.1:0-3784 GCA_041635755.1 Burkholderiales bacterium
CGACGCGTTGTGTCGAGCCCTCGGGGTATCGTTCTACACGGCGCTGCAGCGCAACCTCGCCGGCATCGCGCCACGCGGCTGGCTGGCTGAGTTCGCGGCTTTTGACATTGACGCGTTCCTCGGCGCACTGAAACCCGCGGCTCGCATTGCTGCGCGCCACACGGTGGGGCTGGTCGATCCAATCACCGCAGCGGAGCAGCGGAAACGCGTCGGCGACGGCCTGCCCGAAACGCTCGAAGAGGTGGTGTCGCACTACGGACATCGCTACTTCAAGCTGAAGGTGGGCGGGGAGGCCAAGGCCGACGTCGAGCGGCTTGCCTCCATCGCCGCGGTGCTCGATCGTGCCCCGGCGCCCTACTTCGCCTCGCTCGACGGCAACGAGCAATACAGCGACGTCGAAGGCGTGCTCGAGCTCTGGCGCGGCATCGAAGCCGATACGCGGCTCGAGCGCCTTGTACAAAGCGTGATCTTCATCGAGCAGCCGATCAAGCGCCAGAACGCACTCGCCCAGAAGATCGAGCCGCTCGCCGCGAAGAAGCCGGTGATCATCGACGAATCGGACGATTCGCTCGAGGCGTTTCCGCGGGCCAAGGCCCTCGGCTACAGTGGCGTGTCGTCCAAAACCTGCAAAGGTCTGTACAAATCGGTCATCAACCGCGCGCGCTGCGCGCTGTGGAGCCGGGGCGAGGAACGCGAGCGCTACTTCATGAGCGCCGAGGATCTCACGATCCAGCCGGGACTTGCGCTGCAGCAGGACCTCGCGCTCGTCTCGCTGCTCGGGGTCACGCATGTCGAGCGCAACGGCCATCACTACGTGAACGGCATGGCGGGCCTGCCCGGCGCCGAGCAGCAGGCGTTCCTCGAGGGTCATCCGGACCTCTACGAGAAAAGCCACGGCGCGGTGCGCGTGGCTATCCGCGGCGGCACGATCGACATCGCTTCGCTCGACTGTCCCGGGTATGCAAGCCGCGCGATGCCCGACTGGGCGAGCCTGCGCGCCATGCCCCAACCGAAAGGAGAAACCGCATGAGCTTCAAGATACTCGGCACGAACCACACCAGCTTCACGGTCTCGAACGTGGATCGAACGATTGGCTTCTTCCGCGACGTGCTCGGCTTCGAGCTGACCTCGAAGGCGCCGCGCGATCCGAAGCTGATCCAGCACATCACCGGCGTCGAAGGCGCCGACATCGTCACCGCGTACCTCTCCGGCCCCGGCCACACCATGGAGTTCATCGAGTACCGCAAACCGGACTCGAAGGGCGCGGTGAAGGCGAGACCCTGCGATACCGGATTCGCGCACATCGCGTTCAATGTTGATCGCATCGAGCCGGCGATCGAAAAAGCCAAGCTCTATGGCGTCAATCCGGTCGCCGCACCCTGCGAGATCAACGCCGGGCCGAACAAGGGCAGGAAGGTCGCCTACCTGCGTGACTGGGACGGCATCACCATCGAACTGATCCAGCTTTAGGACGGGAAATGAAAGAGACGCGCGTCGGCATCATCATGCACGGGGTCACGGGAAGGATGGGCATGAACCAGCACCTCATCCGCTCGATCCTCGAGATCCGCCGCCAAGGCGGCATCGCGCTGCAGGACGGCACGCGGATCATGCCCGACCCGATCCTCATCGGGCGCAATGCGGACAAGATCCAGGCGCTCGCCAAGCAGCACGGCGTCGCGCGCTTCGGCACCGACCTCGCCAAGGCGCTCCGGAACAAGGACGACACGGTATTCTTCGATGCCGCCTCGACGCAGCTGCGCCCGAAGCTGCTGAAGCAGGCGATCGCGGCGGGCAAGCACGTTTACTGCGAGAAGCCGGTCTCGACCACGCTTGCCGAGGCCATGGACCTCTATGCGGCGGCCAAGAAGGCGGGCGTCAAGCATGGCGTCGTGCAGGACAAGCTCTGGCTGCCCGGGCTGCTCAAGCTGAAGATGCTGCGCGATGCGGGCTTCTTCGGAAAGATCCTCTCGGTGCGCGGCGAGTTCGGGTACTGGGTGTTCGAGGGCGACTGGCAGCCGGCGCAACGCCCGTCGTGGAATTACCGTGAGGAGGACGGCGGCGGCATCATCCTCGACATGCTGTGCCACTGGCGCTACGTGCTCGACAACCTGTTCGGCGAGGTGAAGGCGGTGTCGTGCCTGGGCGCGACGCATATCGCGAACCGCTGGGACGAAAACGGCAGGAAGTACAAGGCCACGGCGGACGACGCGGCCTATGCCACCTTCGAGCTGGCGGGCGGTGTCGTCGCGCACTTCAACAGCTCGTGGTGCGTGCGCGTGCGGCGCGACGATCTGCTCACCCTGCAAGTCGACGGCACGCACGGCTCGGCGGTCGCCGGGCTGCGCGGGTGCGTGACGCAGGCGCGCGTCAATACGCCCAAGCCGGTGTGGAATCCCGACATCCCGCAGCCGATCGATTTCTTCGCCAACTGGGAACAAGTGCCCGACAACGCGGTTTACGACAACGCTTTCAAGGTGCAGTGGGAAATGTTCCTGCGGCACGTGGCCGGTGAGGGCGAGTTCGGCTGGGGCCTGCTCGAGGGCGCAAAAGGCGTACAGCTCGCCGAGCTCGGGCTCAAGAGCTGGAAACAGCGCAAGTGGCTGGACGTTCCAGAGCTCAAGGCTTGAAGGAGGCCGCATGAGGCGCGATGCCATCCAGACCATCAACTTGCCGGCCGCCGGCGGGCGGCTCGAGCCCTACCAGGTGCGCGAGCCGCGCGCCTTCGCGCGACCGACGAAACGCTTCACGCGTCGCGCGCTCGCCGCCGCGCACGTGGTGGCCGATCCGTTCTCGCTCAAGGAACCGTGGCTCGAGGCGGCGATCGACTGGGAGGCGACGATCGCCTTCCGCAAGCACCTTTGGTCATGGGGGCTCGGCCTCGCCGAGGCGATGGACACCGCGCAGCGCGGCATGGGTCTCGACTGGGCGAATTCGCTCGAGCTGATTCGCCGCACGCTCGATGCCGCGAAAGACGTTCCCGGCGCATTCGTCGCCTCCGGGGCCGGAACCGATCATCTCGTGCCGCGCCCCGATCTCAAGATCGAGCAGGTCATCGCGGCCTACGAGGAGCAGTGCGAAGCGATCGAGCGCCTTGGCGGGCGCCTGATCCTCATGGCGAGTCGCGCGCTCGCCGCCTGCGCCAATTCGCCGGACGATTACGCGCGTGTCTACGACCGCGTGCTCTCGCAGGTGAAGCAGCCGGTGTACATCCACTGGCTCGGCGAGATGTTCGATCCGGCGCTTGAAGGCTACTGGGGATTCAAAGATCACGCCAAGGCGATGGACGTGTGCCTGGACATGCTCAGGCGAAACGCCGCCAAGGTGGAGGGGATCAAGATCTCGCTGCTCGACAAGGACAAGGAGATCGCGATGCGCCGCCGGCTGCCGCAGGGCGTGCGCATGTACACAGGCGACGACTTTAACTTTGCCGAGCTGATCGAAGGCGATGGGGAAGGGCATTCGGAGGCGCTGCTTGGCATCTTCGACGCCATCGCGCCCGCCGCCTCGGCCGCGCTCTCGGCGCTCGCGGCGAACGATCGCACGACCTACCACGAGATCCTTGCGCCCACCGTGCCGCTGTCGCGCCACGTGTTCCGCGCGCCGACGCGCTTCTACAAGACCGGCGTGGTGTTTATGGCGTGGCTGAACGGCCACCAGGAGCATTTCGTGATGGTCGGCGGCCAGCAGAGCGCGCGGCACCTGCTGCACTTCGCCGAGCTGTTCCGGCTCGCGGACGCGGCCGGCCTGCTCGCCGATCCCGCGCTCGCCTGCCGGCGCATGA
>JBFKUL010000299.1:0-3765 GCA_041635755.1 Burkholderiales bacterium
GCGACGCGCACCGGCATGCCGCAGCGCGAGCTTGCGCCCTCGGCGCTTGCGGCGCTCGCCTCGCATGCGTGGCCAGGCAACGTGCGGGAGCTGCGCAATGTGCTCGAGCAGGCGGCGATGCTCACCGACCACCCGAGGCTCGGCGCGGCGGAGTTCGCAAACATCCTTCCCGCCGCGGCCAAGCGCCAACCGGACGCCACCCCGGTCAGGCCGCTGCCACAGATGATCGCCGAGCTCGAGCAAAGCTCGATTCGCACCGCGCTTGAAGCCACACGCGGCAACAAGGTCTCCGCGGCAAAGCTGCTCGGCATCTCACGCGCGACGCTGTACGAAAAGCTCGCGACCATGCGACGTCCGTCCGCTTGATGGACACACTGTCCGCTTTTCAGGCAGTGGGCAGATCCGTCAAGGCGTTGAATTCGAGTTTGTTTTCGGCGAACTCTGGAAATAGCTGTCCGGATAACGGACAATACTACTTGTGAGTAGCTACTCACTTATTATTATAAACATCTAATAAACATGGGCTTGCGTACGTTGGCATAGCCATTGCGAAGAGTTCGTCGATGGGCGGGTCGAGTCGGCCTGCTCCACAAAACCATCACCGAGGAGGAAGCATGAACCGAATAACGCAGTGGATCGCTGCCGCGACCCTAGCTGCCGCGACCAGCCTGGCGTTCGCGCAGGCTAAGGAACTCAAGATCGCGCACATCTATGGCAAGACCGGCGCGCTCGAGGCCTACGCCAAGCAGAGCCATACCGGCCTGATGATGGGTCTGGAGTACCTGACGGGCGGCAAGATGGAACTGCTCGGGCGCAAGATCGTGGTGATCGAGAAGGACACCCAGTTGAAGCCCGACATCGGCAAGGCGGCGCTCGCCGCGGCCTTCGGCGACGACAAGGTCGACATCGCGATCGGCCCCGTCAGCTCGGGTGTCGCGCTCGCCATGCTGCCGGTAGCCGAGGAGTACAAGAAGATCCTCCTGGTCGAGCCCGCGGTGGCCGACTCGATCACCGGCGACAAGTGGAACCGCTACATTTTCCGCACCTCCCGCAACTCGACCCAGGACGCCTTCGCCGGCGCCGCCGCGCTGCCCGCCAACGCCACGATTGCGACCCTGGCGCAGGACTACGCGTTCGGCCGCGACGGCGTAAAGGCGTTCAAGGATGCGCTCGCCGCGGTCGGCTCGAGCGCGAAGATCGTGCACGAGGAGTACGCGCCGCAGCAAACCACCGACTTCACCGCTCCGGCGCAGCGCCTGTTCGAGGCGCTCAAGGACAAGCCCGGGCGCAAGGTGATCATCGTCATCTGGGCGGGCGCGCATCCGATGCCCAAGCTCATGGACCTCAAGCCTGAGCGCTTTGGCATCGAGATTGCACCCGGCGGCAACATTCTGCCGGTCATGAAGGGCTGGAAGGACTTCGCCGGCACGGAAGGCGCGATCTATTACTACTATGGATTCCCGAAGAACAAGATGAACGACTGGCTGGTCGCGGAGCACCAGAAGCGCTTCGGCTCGCCGCCGGATTTCTTCACCGCGGGCGGCTTCGCCGCGGCAAGCGCGGTGGTCGAGGGCATCAAGAAAGCGGGCGGCACCGATACGGAGAAGCTGATCGCGGCGATGGAGGGCATGTCCTTCGAAACGCCCAAGGGCACGATGACCTTCCGCAAGGAAGACCATCAGGCGATGCAGCCGATGTACCACTTCCGCATCAAGAAGAACCAGTCGAGCGAGTGGGACCTGCTTGAGCTGGTGAGCGAGATCCCGGCCTCCAAGCTGCCGATCCCCATTCGAAATAGGTGAGACGCAGGGGAGCCTCGCGGTTCCCCCGCACCCCCCTTCTAGGAAATCACGATGGATGCGCCAGAGCATCCCGTCCTGGAGACGCACGCGCTCACGATCCGCTTCGGCGGCAGGGTCGGTAAAGGGGAACCCTGCGAACGAGGGCCGCGGGAGACGCGTCTCCCGCACCCTATGCCCGTACCCCCTCCCCAACCGGACAACGATCGTGGCTGAGCACCCCGTACTCGAAACGCACGCGCTGACCATTCGATTCGGTGGTCATGTCGCGGTGAACGCCGTGTCCTGCGCGTTCCAGCCGGGCACGCTCACCGCAATCGTCGGGCCGAACGGGGCGGGGAAGACCACGTATTTCAACCTGATCTCGGGGCAGCTCAAGGCGACCAGCGGGCGCGTCTCGCTCTACGGTGAGGACGTCAGTGCGCTCGCGGCGCCGCAACGCACGCACCGTGGCATCGGGCGCGCGTTCCAGCTCACCAACCTGTTTCCGCGCTTGAGCGTGCTGGAGAACGTGCGCCTTGCCGTACAGTCGCGCGCCGGGCTCGGGCGAGACTTGTGGTCGATGTGGGGCCGCCACGTCGAGCTGATCGAAAAAGCCGAGCATACGTTGCACCGCGTAGGGCTCGCCGAGCGACGCGACGCGATCGTCTCGGCGCTGCCACACGGCGACCAGCGCAAGCTCGAAGTGGCGATCCTGCTCGCGCTCGAGCCCGACGTGTTCATGTTCGACGAGCCCACTGCCGGAATGAGCGTCGACGAGGTGCCGGTGATCCTCGAGCTCATCGAGCACATCAAGTCGCAGGGCGACAAGACCGTGCTCCTCGTCGAGCACAAAATGGACGTGGTGCGCTCGCTCGCCGATCGCATCATCGTGCTGCACCAGGGCGAGCTGGTTGCCGACGGCGACCCGGCGAGCGTGATCGCCTCGCCGATCGTGCAGGAAGCCTATCTGGGCGTGTCGGCCGATGCCTGAGACGACGCCCGCGCCGATGCTCGCACTTTCAGGGGTAAACACCCACATCGCCCAGTACCACATCCTGCACGGTGTGAATTTCGAAGTGCCGCACGGCAGCCTGACGATGCTGCTCGGGCGCAACGGCGCCGGCAAGACGACGTGTCTGCGCACCATCATGGGCCTGTGGCGCGCCTCGGCGGGCGCGATCCGCATCGACGGCCACGACATCACGCGGGCCGCGACGCCCGACGTGGCGCAGCTGGGTGTTGCCTACGTGCCCGAGAACATGAGCATTTTCGCCGGCCTGACGGTGAAGGAAAACCTGTTGCTCGCGGCGCGCTCGGGCGAGCCCGAGGCCAAGCGCCTCGATTGGATCTTCGGCCTGTTCCCGGCGATGAAAACGTTCTGGAACGCGCTCGCGGGCAACCTTTCCGGCGGACAGAAACAGATGCTTGCAATCGCGCGCGCCATCGTCGAGCCGAGGAAGCTCTTGCTGGTCGATGAGCCGACCAAGGGCCTCGCGCCCGCGATCATTGCCAACATGGTCGAGGCGTTCAAAGAACTCAAGCGCACGGACACCACGATGCTGGTGGTTGAGCAGAACTTCAACTTTGCAAGATCGCTTGGCGACACCGTGGCGGTGATGGACTCCGGCCGCATCGTGCATACCGGGCGCATGGACGAGCTCGCCTCGGACAGCGCGCTGCAGACGAAGCTACTCGGTCTTTCGCTGGACTCGCATCAATGAGCAGCGCCACCGTCACGGCTGCACGAGACCCCGGCACCGCGCTGCCCGCCACGCCTCTCGACTGGATCCCGCTCGCGCTCGTGCCGGTGATCGCGCTCGCTGCCCTGCCGCTGGTGGGCAGCCTGCCGACCTGGGTGACGCTCACCGTCGCCGGGCTCGCGATGGGCATGATGATTTTCATGATGGCCTCGGGCCTGACGCTCGTGTTCGGACTCATGGACGTGCTCAACTTCGCGCACGGCGTGTTCATCGCGGTCGGCGCC
>JBFKUL010000300.1:0-3753 GCA_041635755.1 Burkholderiales bacterium
AGCAGCCAGCGCCGCTCGAAACCGCTGATCAGCTGGCTGCACAGCGGGAACTCGTGCGCCAGCGCGGGCATGGTGAAGCGCCGCAGATTGCGCACCACCATGAGAATGTGCTGGTCCACGGTATAGACGTGAAACAGGTCGTGCTGCATCTGCCCCACGATGCGGCCGAACTCCGGCAGATAACGTCCGAGAATGCCGTATTGGTTCATGCGCCGGAACTCGTGCACGATGCCGCGCGGCTGCTGCAGGATGAGCAGGAACAGCAGCTGCGCCGAAGCGTCGGCGCGGAATCTTGCATCGATCAGCCGGCGAGCGCGCCACAGGCCGCGCAGCGTCGGCGCCGTCATGCCGCGCAGCTCCTGATGCTGCTGCATCAGCAGGAAGCTTTCGAGGATCGTGCGCGGTTCGCGCTCGAAGAGCTCCTCGTCGCAGGCCTCCAGATGCTCTCCGCGCACCCGGAAACGCTCGTTGAGCACGCGCGGTGCCGCATCCGCATCGGGCACCAGAAGCGCCTCGATATTCTGCAGCAGGATCGTGTTGAGCTGCCTGACCGCCTTCGCCGTACGGTAGTAGCGCTGCATCATGACCTCGCTCGCTCGCCGGGTCGGGGTCGGCGCGTCGCCAAGCTGCTCCGCGAGCTGACCCTGGAGGTCGAACAGGATCCGGTCTTCGCGGCGCGAAGCGATGTAATGCAGGCGTATGCGCAGGTCCTGAAGCTGCGCCTCGTGGCGCGCGAGTCGAACGGCTTCGCGCCGCTGGATCAGGCCGTGGCGCGCGAGATCGCTCCAGCGTCGCCCGACGCCCGTCGCGCGGGCAATCCACTGGATGACCTGCAGGTCACGCAACCCGCCCGGCGATTCCTTGAGGTTGGGTTCGAGCGCGTAGGGCGAATCGTGGAACTTGGCATGACGTTGCTCCTGCTCCAGCTTCTTCGCCTTGAAGAACGAAACCGGGTCGCGCGTTTGCGCAAGGCGCGACTCGAGCTCGCGCAGCAGAGTGCGGCTGCCCGCAAGGTAGCGCGCTTCGAGCAGTGTGGTATGCACGGTGACGTCGGATGCGGCGGCCTCAATGCAAGCTTCGACCGTGCGCACGCTGTGGCCGACGTCCAGTCCGATATCCCAGAGCAGGCCGATCAGATTCTCGAGGCGCTCACGTTCGGCGGCTTGAGGCTCCGAGGCCAGCAGCACCAGCAAATCGATGTCGGAGCAGGGAAACAACTCACGGCGACCGTATCCGCCGGTAGCGACCAACGCCGCGTCGCGCGGCAGGCCCGCCTCGCTCCACAACGCTTTCAGCGTGCCATCGATCAGCCGGCTGTGCGCTCGCAGCAGACGCCGCGCATCGGGTTGCGACAGGTACTGCTGCCGCAGCGCGTTGCGCGAGGCAGCCAAGGTCGCTCGGCGAGTTTCCCTCGACGGCCCGGCCTGCGGCAGGGCGGCGCTCATCGCTAGACCGGGAAATCCGGGGGAGGGGGGGTGCCCGCCGAGCGCGTAAGCACTTCGTAGCCGGTTTCGTTTACCAGCACCGTGTGCTCCCATTGGGCCGACAGGCTGTGATCCTTGGTCACGATGGTCCAGCCGTCAGCGAGTTCTCGAATCGCCGGCTTGCCTGCGTTGATCATCGGTTCGACCGTGAAGGTCATTCCTGGGCGCAACTCGAGCCCGGTGCCGGGTTTGCCGTAGTGCAGGACCTGCGGTTCCTCGTGAAATCTGCGACCGATTCCGTGACCGCAGAACTCGCGCACCACGGAATAGCCATGGCGCTCGGCGTGGGCCTGAATGGCCGCGCCGAGGTCGCCGAGGCGCGCGCCCGGACGCACTGCGGCAATGCCGCGCCACATGCACTGGTAGGTAATCTCCACCAGTCGCCGGGCCTGAATGCTGGGCTCGCCGACGTAGAACATGCGGCTCGAGTCGCCGTGGAAGCCGTCCTTGATCACGGTAATGTCTATATTCAGCACATCGCCCTGCTTGAGCACTCGATCACCCGGAACGCCGTGACAGACCTGGTGGTTTACCGACGTGCAGATCGACTTCGGATACGGCTTATATCCGGGCGGCGCGTAGTTGAGCGGAGCAGGAATGGTGCCTTGCACGCGCACCATGTAGTCGTGACAAAGATCGTTCAGCGTTCCGGTCGTCACCCCCGAGCGTACGTGCGGGCCGACGAAATCCAGCACCTCGGCTGCAAGCCGACCGGCGACGCGCATTTTTTCAATCTCTTCAGCGGTCTTGACGGCAACGGCCATGTCGGACAAAAAGCGCGCAGGATAACGGACAAAGGCCCCAGCGTGGGGATGAAACGCTTCAGGCGCTATTCATCACTCGCGGCTTGGGGCTTGAGCCCTGATTATGCTAGAATTTCCGGCTGGCTCATGCGTGGAATGCAGGAAATCCCGCTGGCCAAATTTCCCGCCCGGCCGTTTAGGGTGCCCGGCATGCAGAAAAGCCGGGTCGTCGGTACGGCCGCGCGGCAGCCATCAACCCTAAATTGTGGAGCGAAGCCGTGTCCGTAACCATGCGTCAAATGCTTGAGGCGGGTGTCCATTTCGGGCATCAGACCCGCTACTGGAATCCGAAGATGGCACAGTACATCTTCGGCCACCGAAACAAGATCCACATCATCAACCTCGAGACCACTCTCGAGATGTATCAGGCGGCGCTCAAGTACGTGCGCCAGCTTTCAGCCAACAAAGGAACGCTGCTGTTCGTCGGCACAAAGCGCCAGGCGCGCGAGATCCTGCGCGAGGAAGCGCTGCGCTGCGCCATGCCGTACGTCGATCACCGCTGGCTCGGCGGAATGCTGACGAACTTCAAGACCGTCAAACAATCGATCAAGCGCCTCAAGGAAATGGAGCAGATGGCGCAGGACGGAACGCTGGAGCGCATGTCCAAGAAGGAAGCGCTTGGCTTGCAGCGCGAGATGGACAAGTTGAATCGCTCGCTTGGCGGCATCAAGGACCTGACCAGCCTGCCCGATGCCTTGTTCGTGATTGACGTCGGCTATCACAAGGGAGCGATTGCCGAAGCGGTTAAGCTCGGCATTCCGGTGGTCGCGGTCGTGGATACCAACCATTCCCCGGAGGGCATCAATTACGTGATTCCCGGCAACGACGACTCGAGCCGAGCCATTCGTCTCTACGCACGCGGCATTGCTGATGCGGTGATCGAAGGCCGCTCACAGTCCGTGGAAGAAGTGGTGAAAGCCTCGCGTGACGAGTTCGTCGAGGTCGACGAAACCGAGGAACAGGCTGAGCACGGGAACTGAGCGCGTGCAAGCCGCAAGCCGATAAGGGGCCGATGGCCCCTTTTTTTGAACCACGCAGAACGCCGCAAGGCGCGACGCGATCGACCGGGCCTGGCGCCCGCAGCATGGAGAGATGGATCGGATGGCCGAGATCAGCGCAAGCCTGGTGAAGGAGCTCCGCGAGATGACCGGGCTGGGAATGATGGAGTGCAAGAAGGCGCTGGCCGAGGCGGGCGGCGACCTGCAAAAGGCCGAGGAACTGCTGCGGATCAGGAGCGGCGCCAAGGCGAGCAAAGCCGCCGGCCGCATCGCGGCGGAAGGCATCATCGGAGCGTATCTGTCGACGGACGCAAAGCTCGGCGCCATGGTGGAAGTCAACTGCGAGACCGACTTTGTGGCGAAAAACGAGGATTTCCTTGCGTTCGCCAAGACGCTTGCCGAACGCGTCGCAGCGGAGAACCCGCCGGATGTGGCGGCGCTGTCCCGAATGAAAATCGGAGACGAAAG
>JBFKUL010000301.1:0-3746 GCA_041635755.1 Burkholderiales bacterium
ACGATGGGGCTGCGCCCGCACTTCGTGTTGCCGGGCGGCGCCAACGGCGGCGGCGTTCCGGTCGAGGGGCGCGTGTCGATCGCCGAGATCAGCGGCTCGGAAAGCGTGGTGCACTTCGACGCGCACGGCGTGAGCTGGGTGTCGCAGGCGCACGGGGTGCGCGGTTATGACGCGGGTGCGCAGGCGCGCTTCATGCTGGATGTGTCGCGCGCGCTCTACTTCGGCTCGGACGGTCGCCTGGTTCACGCCGCGGGGTCCGCATGACGCGCGTCGCGCTGCAGAAAGTGCGCCACAGCTACGCCAAGGAACCGGCGAGCGACAAGAACTGGGCGCTCAAGACCATCGACCTCGACTGGACCGAGGGCGGCGCGCACGCCCTGCTCGGCCCCTCGGGTTGCGGCAAGACGACGCTGCTCAACATCATCTCGGGACTGCTCAGGCCGACCGAAGGCCGCGTACTCTTTGGCGAGCGCGATGTCACCGCGGCGCCGCCGGATGCCCGCAACATCGCTCAGGTGTTCCAGTTTCCGGTCGTCTACGACACCATGACCGTGTACGACAACCTCGCCTTTCCGCTGCGCAATCGCGGCATGGGCGAGCGCGAGGTCGACGCGCGTGTGCGCGAGATTGCCGGAATGCTCGACCTCGAAGGCATGCTCCCCGAGCGCGCTTCCGGCCTCACCGCCGACGGCAAGCAGAAGATCTCGCTCGGCCGCGGCCTGGTGCGCGCGGACGTGAACGCGATCCTGTTCGACGAGCCGCTCACCGTCATCGACCCGCACCTCAAATGGCGCCTGCGCGCGAAGCTGAAGGAGCTGCACCAGCGCGTGCGCACCACCATGATCTACGTCACCCACGACCAGACCGAAGCGCTCACCTTCGCCGATGAGGTCGTGGTGATGCACGAGGGCGAGGTGGTGCAGGCGGGCACGCCGGTCGAGCTCTTCGAGCGCCCGCACCACACCTTCGTCGGGCATTTCATCGGCTCGCCCGGCATGAACATTCTGCCCTGCGTGCTGGAGGAAGGCGTGCCGGTGTTCGCCGGCCGGCGCATCCCCACCGCCGGCACGGTCAAGCTGCCCGGAGGGGCGCCCAAGCTCGAGCTCGGCGTGCGGCCCGAGTTCGTGCGCATCGCGAAGGACGGCATCCCGGTGCGCGTTTCGAAGATCAGCGACGCCGGGCGCTACCGCATCGTGGAGGCGATGCACGACGCGCTCAACATCAAGCTCTTGCTCGGCGACGGCGAGCCGCTGCCCGGGGAGCGCGCGCACGTCGTTTTCGACCCGGGGCACACGCACCTGTACGCCGACGGCTGGATCGCCACCGCGGAGGCGGCATGAAGGTCAGCCCGCGCACGCCGCATCCGCGCGCCTGGTGGCTGGTGCTGCCGGTGGTGCTGCTGGTCGCCTTCAACGCCGTGATCCCGCTGATGACGGTGGTCAACTACTCGGTACAGGAGACCTTCGGCCAGAACCAGTTTTTCTTCGAAGGCGTGAAGTGGTTCCGAGAGATCCTGAACTCGCCGCGCTTCCACGAGTCGCTGCAGCGCCAACTGCTCTTCACCTTCATCATCCTCGCGATCGAAGTCCCCCTGGGGGTGGCGATCGCGCTCGCCATGCCGCGGCGCGGACCGTGGGTGTCGGTGTGCCTCGTGCTGATGGCGATGCCGCTCTTGATTCCCTGGAACGTGGTCGGTGCGATGTGGAACATCCTCGCGCTGCCCGATATCGGCCTGCTCGGGCGCACCGTCAACGCGATGGGCATCGAATACAACTTCACCCGCCAGCCGGTGGCCGCCTGGGTGACGCTGATCGCCATGGATGTGTGGCATTGGACCTCGCTCGTGGTGCTGCTCGCCTACGCGGGCCTCTCGGCGATCCCCGACGCCTACTACCAGGCGGCGAAGATCGACGGCGCGTCGGCCTGGGCGGTGTTCCGCCACATCCAGCTGCCGAAGATGCAGCGCGTGCTGACGATCGCGGTGCTGCTCCGGTTCATGGATAGCTTCATGATCTACACCGAGCCATTCGTGCTCACCGGCGGTGGCCCCGGCAACGCCACCACGCTGCTGTCGATCGATCTGGTGAAGATCGCGCTCGGCCAGTTCGACCTCGGCCCGGCGGCGGCGATGTCGCTCATCTACTTCCTGATCGTGCTGCTGCTGTCGTGGATCTTCTACACCGTCATGACGCGGGACGAGGTGCGCTGATGCTCAGGCGCTTCACCTGGCTGGTGCCGGCGGTGTACATCCTGTTCGTGCTGCTGCCGATCTACTGGCTGCTCAACATGTCGTTCAAGACCACCAACGAGATCCTCGGCACGTTCACGCTCTGGCCGCACGACTTCACGCTTGAGAACTACAGGAAGATCTTCACCGATTCCACCTGGTACAAGGGGTACCTGAACTCGATCACCTACGTGCTGATGAACACGGTGATCTCGGTGACGGTGGCGCTGCCCGCAGCGTACGCATTCTCGCGCTATCGCTTCCTCGGCGACAAGCACCTGTTCTTCTGGCTGCTGACCAACCGCATGGCGCCGCCGGCGGTGTTCGCACTGCCCTTCTTCCAACTCTACTCGGCGATCGGGCTCTTCGACACGCATATCGCGGTGGCGCTCGCGCACTGCCTGTTCAACATCCCGCTTGCAGTATGGATCCTCGAAGGCTTCATGTCGGGCGTGCCGCGCGAGCTCGACGAGACGGCCTTCGTCGACGGCTACTCGTTCTGGCGCTTCTTCCTCAAGATCTTCCTGCCAACGATCGCCGCCGGTGTGGGCGTGGCGGCGTTCTTCTGCTTCATGTTCTCGTGGGTCGAGCTGCTGCTCGCCAAGACGCTCACTTCGGTCGAGGCGAAGCCGATCGCGGCCACCATGACCCGCACCGCAAGCACCTCGGGCTACGAACTGGGGCTGCTTTCGGCGGCCGGGGCGTTGACCATCATCCCCGGAGCGTTCGTCATCTACTTCGTGCGCAACTACATCGCCAAGGGCTTCGCCCTCGGGCGCGTTTAAGGAGGAGCGCGATGGGCCTTTCCTGGATGGCTTGGACCTGGCAGACGGCGACCTTCTTCGTCGTCATCGCGCTGCTGCTCGCCGCGATGGCGGTCTGGGAGTGGCGCTCGCCGGGCGGCGCGCCGCGCCGCGGTATCCTCGCGATCGAGACTACGCGCGGCGATCGGCTTTTCATTTCGCTGCTCGGCACCGCATTCATCCATCTGCTGTGGCTGGGGCTGATCGGCGACGCGCTCTGGGGCGCGATGCTCGTCTCGCTCGCCTACGCCTGGGCGGTGTTTCGCTGGGTGTAACCGGCTGCGCCGGTCTGCCGGGCGGCCGCCCATTAAAATGCGGCCATGACGAGCGCTCTCGAAACGATCGAAGCAGAATCCGGCGCCAAGCCCGACGCCGCGGTGATCTGGCTGCACGGCCTGGGCGCCGACGGCCACGACTTCGAGCCCGTGGTGCCGGCATTGCGCTTGCCAAGACGCCTTGCCGTGCGCTTCATCTTTCCGCACGCACCCGAGCGGCCGGTGACCCTCAATATGGGCATGCGCATGCGCGCCTGGTACGACATCTTCCAGCTCGGCGGTGGGCGCGAGGACGAGGCCGGCGTGCGCGCCTCCGAGGCGCAGCTCGCGGACCTCGTCGAGCGCGAGAAAGCGCGCGGCATCGCCGCGCGGCGCATCGTGCTCGCCGGATTCTCGCAGGGCGGCGCGATCGCGCTTCACACCGGGCTGCGCTACCCGGAG
>JBFKUL010000302.1:0-3683 GCA_041635755.1 Burkholderiales bacterium
GCCGGCACGCTTACGCCGGGGCAGCCGATCTACGTGCTGTTCTATGCCGCGATGATCATCTTCTTCTGCTTCTTCTACACGGCATTGCAGTACAGCCCGAAGGAGACGGCGGATAACCTTAAGAAGTCCGGCGCCTTTGTGCCGGGCATCCGGCCGGGCGACCAGACGGCGCGCTACCTCGAGCGTATCCTTACCCGGCTGACCCTCGCGGGGGCGACCTACGTCACGGCGGTGTGTCTGCTGCCCGAGTTCCTGATTCTAAAGTGGAATGTGCCCTTCTATTTCGGCGGCACCTCGCTGCTGATCATCGTGGTGGTGACCATGGATTTCATGTCGCAGGTGCAGGCCTACGTCATGACGCACCAATACGAAAGCTTGCTGCGCAAGGCGAACTTCAAGGGCGGGTTGCCGGTGCGCTGAGCGCTGGCGCGGCGAGGGCGAAAAAGGAGCAGTGACATGAAAGTGATGGCATCGGTGAAGAAAATCTGCCGCAAATGCAAGATCGTGCGGCGCAAAGGCGTGGTGCGCGTGATCTGCGCGGACCCGCGCCACAAGCAGCGGCAGGGCTGAGCGCCGCGACGATTCTCGTTAACGTATTGAGCAAGCAAGCTTTTTAGGCTACAATCACCGGTTTTCCGTTTCAGGCGCATTTTTGGACGGCAGGGACATCACATGGCACGCATAGCGGGCATCAACATCCCCAACCACCAGCACGCCGCAGTGGCGCTCACTTCGATCTTTGGTGTCGGGCGCGCACGAGCGCAGGCGATCTGCGTCGCCTCCGGCGTGGAGCAGACGCGCAAGATCAAGGACCTCACCGACGCCGAGCTCGACCGTTTACGCGAGCACGTCGCCAAGATCGTCGTCGAGGGGGATCTGCGTCGCGAAGTCTCGATGTCGATCAAGCGATTGATGGACCTCGGCTGCTATCGCGGCGTGCGCCATCGCAAGGGACTGCCGGTGCGCGGGCAGCGCACGCGCACCAACGCGCGCACGCGCAAGGGTCCGCGCAAGGCCGCGATCGCCAACAAGGCCGCGCCGACCAAGACCTGATTCGCACCGTATTGGCATAAGGAACTTCATGGCAACCAGAGCCCCCACTCCGCAGCAAGTCACGGCCACGGCGCGCGCGCGCAAGAAGGTCAAGAAGAACGTGGCCGAGGCCATCGCCTACGTGCATGCTTCGTTCAACAACACGATCGTGACCATCACCGATCGCCAGGGCAATGCACTGTCGTGGGCCACGTCGGGCAACGCAGGCTTCAAAGGCTCGCGCAAGTCGACGCCGTTCGCCGCGCAGGTGGCCGCGGAGCGCGCCGGACGCGCAGCGCAGGAATGCGGCGTCAAGAACATCGAGGTGCGCATCAAGGGCCCGGGGCCCGGCCGCGAGTCGGCGGTGCGCGCGCTCAACGCGCTCGGATTGAAGATTTCCAGCATTTCGGACGTGACACCGGTGCCGCACAACGGTTGCCGCGCGCCCAAGCGCCGTCGCGTTTAAGGAGAGATCATGGCAAGGAATCTCGACGCCAAGTGCCGTCAGTGCCGCCGGGAGGGCGAGAAGCTCTACCTGAAGGGCGAGAAGTGCTTTACCGACAAGTGCGCCATCGAGCGCCGCAGTTACGCGCCGGGCCAGCACGGCCAGAGGAGCGGCATGCGCCTGTCCGATTACGGCAAGCAGCTGCGCGAGAAGCAGAAAACGCGCAGGTTGTATGGCGTGCTGGAACGCCAGTTCCGCAAGACCTACGCCGAAGCGTCCCGCTCCAAGGGCGTCACCGGCGAGCGGCTGCTGCAGCTGCTCGAGGCGCGCCTGGACAATGTTGCGTATCGCATGGGCTTTGGCGCCTCGCGCACCGAGGCGCGCCAGGTCGTGCGGCACAACGCGATCACGGTGAACGGCAAGCGCGTCAACATCCCGTCTTACGAAGTGCGGCCGGGCGACGTGATCGAGGTCGCCGAGAAGGCCAAGGGCCAGCTGCGCATCAAGGCCGCGGCCGAAGCGGCCGAGTCGCGTGGCTTCCCGGAGTGGATTGAGGTCGACGCGAAGGGGCTCAAGGGCACCTTCAAGGCCCTGCCGGCCCGCACGGACATGCCGTCGACGGTCAATGAAAGCCTGATCATCGAGCTCTATTCCAAGTAACGAGGTCGTGCGGGGCCGGCACGCGCTGCGCGCCCCGCTTCTTCTATCGCATAACTCCAGGACGAAAAATGTCGCAAACCGGATTTCTCAAACCGCGCATCGTCGACGTCCAGAATATCTCCCCGTATCACGCCAAGGTGACGATGGAGCCGTTCGAGCGGGGCTACGGCCACACGCTCGGCAATGCGCTGCGCCGCGTGCTGCTCTCGTCGATGCAGGGCTACGCGCCGACCGAGGTGCAGATCGCCGGCGTGGTGCATGAATACTCGACGCTGGACGGGGTGCGCGAGGACGTCGTCGACATCCTGCTCAATCTCAAGGGCGTCGTGTTCCGCCTGCACAACCGCACCGAGGCGATCCTCACGCTCAAGAAGAAGGGCGAGGGCGCGGTGACCGGCGCCGACATCGAGGCGGCGCACGACGTCGAGCTCGTCAATCCCGACCACGTTATCGCCCACCTCGCTGCGGGCGGCAAGCTCGAGATGCAGATCAAGGTCGAGTCCGGCCGCGGCTACGTGCCGGGCAACATGCGCTTCCTGCCCGAGGAGACCAAGGGTATTGGTCGCATCATCCTCGACGCCTCGTTCAGTCCGGTGCGCCGCGTGTCGTATGCCGTCGAGTCCGCGCGCGTCGAGCAGCGCACGGACCTCGACAAGCTGGTGATCGACATCGAGACCAACGGCGCCATCGAGCCCGAGGAAGCGATTCGCTACGCCGCACGGGTGCTGGTGGACCAGCTTTCGGTGTTCGCGCAGCTCGAGGGCACCGCGCTGCCTGCGGAGCAGCCGAAGTCTCCGCAGGTCGATCCGATCCTGCTGCGTCCGGTCGACGACCTCGAGCTCACCGTGCGCTCGGCCAACTGCCTCAAGGCGGAGAACATCTACTACATCGGCGATCTCATCCAGCGTACCGAGACGGAGCTGCTCAAAACGCCCAACCTCGGCCGCAAGTCGCTCAACGAGATCAAGGAAGTGCTCGCTTCGCGCGGGCTGACGCTCGGCATGAAGCTCGAAAACTGGCCTCCTGCCGGGCTCGAGCACCACGCCTGAGCGTCAGGCAACAATAAGGGACACCAGCCATGCGTCACGGCCACGGATTGCGCAAGCTGAACCGCACCTCGAGCCACCGGCTCGCGATGCTGCGCAACATGACCAACTCGCTCCTGCGCCACGAGCAGATCGCGACCACCCTGCCCAAGGCCAAGGCGCTGCGCCGCGTCGTCGAGCCGATGATCACGCTCGGCAAGACGCCTTCGCTCGCCAACCGGCGCCTCGCCTTCAACCGCCTGCGCGACCGCGACAACGTCAGCAAGCTGTTCGAGGAGCTCGGCCCGCGCTACGTGAAGCGCAACGGCGGCTACCTACGAATCCTGAAGAGCGGCTTTCGCAAGGGCGACAACGCGCCGATGGCGCTGGTCACCCTGATGGATCGCCCCGAGCCCAGCGCGGCGGAGGCGCCGGCAGAGGGCGAGGCGGCCAAGAGCGCGGAGAAAAAGGCGGGCAAGCAAGCTGCAGGCAAGACCGAAAGCAAAACCGATAAGAAATCC
>JBFKUL010000303.1:0-3653 GCA_041635755.1 Burkholderiales bacterium
ACCGGGATCGCGTTGCGCAGCGTCTTCAGGTCGCCCTCGACCTTCTGGATGTTCGGACCCCAGTCGGGGAAGTGATCCGGCTGGATCATGTCCGGGGAAAGCTGGTTGCCGGTGGTGATCAGCTTGAGCATCACGCGGCCGAAGGGACGTAATACGTCCTTGGCCGATTGCATGCCGTGCTTGATTGCCACCTCGCGCATGATCGCGACCAGGCCGCCTGGCGAATTCTTGAACGGGCAGCGCGCCGCGCAGGTCATGCACTGCGCGCAGGCCCAGATCTTTTCCTGCATCGCGTCGTACACCTGCTCAACATTCTCGGTCCACAGCAGCTGCACGATCTCGCGCGGGCTGTAGTCGTAGAAGTGCGCCGACGGGCAGGTCGCGGTGCAGATGCCGCAGTTGAGGCACCCGTTCAGCTCGTGGTCATAGCGGAAATCCGACCGGATGTCGTCGAAGATTTCCTGCATTTCTGCGTAGGTGGCCATGGCCGTGCCTTGCGCAGGTCTACTTGCGCTTCATGAAGAAGATGAACTCCTTGTTCGCCTCGGCGTGCGACAGCAGCGCGTTTCCGGTCTGCTTGCAGAAGGCCTGAAAGTCCTTTACCGCGCCCGGATCGGTGGCGAGAATCTTCAACACCTGGCCCGACTGCATATCGGTGAGCGCCTTCTTCGCCCGCAGGATGGGCAGCGGGCAGTTCAGGCCGCGAGCGTCGAGTTCCTTATCGAAGTTCATGATGGGGTCCATTCAATGATGATCATTCGCTTATAAACCAGCGCTCTCGGTGCTTCAACCGCGCGGTCCGCGATTGACCCTGCGATCTGTGCGTATATTAGAGTTTATTAATATACCAGAGCCCTTCGGCGCATCAAGCTGCAACGCAGCATGGATTCACGCAACAGCCTGGTAATAAAGGTTTTGCGGGTGCCGAGCTTCGGCGAAGAAGTACCAGCGCTCGGCGAGCAATCCAGCAAACTGCGCCGCGAATGCGGCCACGTAGAGGGACGGCACACGCAGCCAGAAGCCGAGCGCAAGCAGCGCAAGGGGCAGCAAGAACGCAAGCGCGAGGAACGCGCGACGTACCGTGCGCACCGCCGCATCGGAGCGCCCGTGGAAGAACTCGCGAGTATTGAACGAGCCGCCCATCGCGCCCTGCGAGATCTGCGCGATGCGCGGATGCTTCACGCCGATCGCCGTCGCGAGCGTCGACTTGTGCCGCAGGTGAGCGTTGCGCGCAAGCGCCGCCCCGCGCGTAACAAGTCCGAGCACGGTCGCGGCCAGCGCGGCCAGCGCGAATATGCCCGCAAGCGGTTCCGCGGCCATCGCCGCATAGGCCGCCGCCAGGGTCAGCCCGGAAGCCGATCCGAGCACGAGGTAATTGACGACCGTGAGCGGCGAGTGCCATTCCTGCAGGAACTTGACGCAGGCATAGATCATCGCCGTGCACACGTACAAGGCGACGCACGCTGCCACCGCCGCCCATCCGGTCACTGCGAGCCAGTGTCGAGACGCACCGAGGGCGTGGCCCGCGCCCCAAAGCGCAAGCAACCCCATGAACGCCGGCAGTGCGATGACCTCTCGCGACAACCATGAGGTGCGCCACATCGCCGCCGAGCGCCAGGCCCGCTCGGGTCGGCCAAGGTGGAAGAACGATGCAGCGAGCCCACCGGTGAGCAGCGTGAGCGCAACGCCCGCGCCGCCGGCGGCAAACGCCGGCGGCACCGACGCTGCATCCAGCTGCTCAAGCGCGAACAGCGCGAGAAACAGGCCCTGACCCGCGCCGAGAAGCGTCGTCAGCAGAATCACCGACCAGGCGGGTCTCATGCGTTCGCTTCTACCAGGTCGTCACGTCGTCGAGCGAAGGCTCGCCCGGGGCCGGCTTGGGCAGCTTGCGATCGACCTTGAGGGGATTGTCGAAGCGCTGCAGCTCGTCCTCGTGCAGCCGCACCTCGGTCTTGCGCCGTGGCAGGTAGTGGTTCGCCGGATGCGTGCCCCATTCGGGCATCAGCGCATAGCCGCCCTGCTCGCGAATCGCGCGCGAGACCACCGACTCAGGATCGTGGATGTCGCCGAACAGCCGCGCATTGGTAGGGCACGCCATGACGCAGGCCGGCTTGCGGTCGGACTCAGGGAGTGTCTTGTCGTAGATGCGATCGACGCACAGCGTGCATTTTTTCATCACCTTCTGATGCTCGTCGATCTCGCGCACGCCGTAGGGGCAGGCCCAGGCGCAGTACTTGCAGCCGATGCACTTGTCGTAGTCGACCAGCACGATGCCGTCTTCGGCGCGTTTATAGGAGGCGCCGGTCGGACACACCGGCACGCACGGCGGGTCCTCGCAATGCAGGCAGGATTTCGGGAAGTGCACCGTCTCGGTGTTCGGGTACTCGCCGACCTCGAAGGTCTGCACACGGTTCAAGAACGTGCCGGTCGGATCCTTGCCATAGGGGTTGTCGTCCGACAGAAAGCCGGCCTCGCCCGAGGTGTTCCACTCCTTGCAGCTGGTCACGCAGGCGTGGCAGCCGACGCACACGTTGAGATCGATCACCAGCGCGAGTTGCTTGCTCATTTCGCTTCTCCTTTGCCGGCTACGTAGGCCAGCCAGGCGGGGCGCGCACCGCTCAGCCCCGGCGGCGGCGCCACCGCCTCGAACTCGGGCCAGGTGCGCTGCGCCTCGCCCGCTACGGCCGGATAGATGCGCACCCGCACGTCGTACCAGCCGGCCTGGCCGGTCACCGGATCGGAATTCGAAACGCGATCGCCGGAGGCCGAGCGCAACTCCTCCGAGATGAGGTGGTTGAGCAGAAAGCCGCTGCGCGCCTCGTTTGCATCGGGCGCAAGGTTCCAGGCACCCGGCGCCTTGCCGATGGCATTCCAGGTCCACACCGTGCCGGGCTCGACCGCTTCGCTGGTGCGGCACATGCAGCGCACCTTGCCCCACTGCGACTCGACCCAGATCCAGTCGCCGTCGGCAATGCCCTGCTCGCGCGCGGTGCGCGCATTCACGAACAGGTGGTTATGCGCGTGAATCTGGCGCAGCCACGCGTTCTGCGAATCCCAGGCGTGGTACATCGCCATCGGTCGCTGGGTGATCGCGGCGAGCGGATAGCGCTCGGTGTCGGTCGCCTGCGCCTCGAGCGGCGCGAAATAGAAAGGCAGCGGATCGAAGTACGTCCCGACACGCTGAGCGAGGTGCGCCGGCGGGCGGCGTTCACCCCACTTGCCCTGCGCCGCCAGGCGAAAGCGCTGCAGCACCTCGGAGTAGAGCTGGATCATGATCGGCTCGCCCAGGCGTCGGATGCGCGTGCGCTGCGCCCACTCGATGTAGCCGCGGTTCCAGTTGCGCATGTACTGGTACGAAGGCGGCAGGGGGTGGCGGAATACGCAGTTGTTCGCGGCGTACATCTCCCATTGCCGGGGATTAGGCTCGCCGCGCAGCGACTTGTCGCCGCTGCGGCCGCGCCAGCCGGCGAGAAAACCGATGCCGGAACCCGGTTCGGTCTCGTAGTTGACGATGAACTCCGGGTAATCGCGGTACTTGCGCGAGCCGTCATCGTGCGTGAAGGCCGGAAGCTTGAGGCGCCCGGCGAGCTCGATCAGCACTTCCTGGAAGGGCTTGCACTCGCCCTTGGGCGGCACCACCGGAACGCGCACCG
>JBFKUL010000304.1:0-3644 GCA_041635755.1 Burkholderiales bacterium
CGTCAGGCCAGCAGAGCGGCCCGCGGCGGCGAGCTTCGCCATCGTACCGCGCAGCCTCGCCTCCGCCGCGGGCCCTGCCATCACTGAGGCGTGGTTCGCTGCCGGCCTCCTGGCGGCGCCGCTGCTCGCCTGCGGGATGCTGAAGATCGCCTATGACCGCGCGCTCTATGCTGCGTTCCGGCGGATGCCGCCCAATGGCGACGACTGAAGCTGGCGGCCGTTGTTCTTGGCTAGGGATCAGTTTTGATGAAACGGATCGATCTTGTCGAGCGCGCGCAGCAGCGCCGACCACACGAGCAGGCTGTAACCGCTACCGGCCCTCTGCGCGCGTTCCTTGAGGCTGGGATTGCTGGCCGCCTCGGCTCAATAGAACGCGATCGGATTTCCCGACGAACCGGTGCCGCGATTGGTCTGCAGCTTAATGTGGCACTCGAAGGGCTGCTCACCTTCGCCCGGAATGGCTTCCACGGCCCAGGTATCCGCCCCCGTCAGCCGCGCGAACTAACGGTGCAAGGCGAAACGCAACAGCCACGGAACAGGATCAGCGGTAGACATAGCCATACGGATTGTCGACGGCGAGGTGCCAGCTGCCGTCGGGGTTGCGGCAGGCGATGTCCTGTGTCCAGCCGCCGTCCTCAAGGCGCGCGCCGTCGGGCCCGGTACCAATCAAGTCCCAGCGGGAGTTGAGCACCGCGATGTCGCCGGCGACGAGCGTGCGGGTGCGGCTGATGCGAAAGTGCGGCTTAACGCTCAGCAGGCCGCCGATGAACCTGCAAATCTCGTCGACGCCGCGGAACTGGGCGCCTTCGCGGTCGACGAGCTTGGCATCGGGCCGATAGAGGGTGGTGATGGACGCGAGGTCTGCACTGTTCACGTACTGCTCGAACAGGCGATGGATCGCTTCAGGGGTATCGGCTTTCATGGGCTCCGTCTCCGTTCGGGAAAATGGATGTCACACGGGGAATATGTTGCACTAATGCCGCTCGGTGCAGAATGCCGCACGCGGAACTAGAATCATGACTATCGGGAACTAATGAGAAGATCATGAAGCTGATGCCGGACATCGGGGTGCTTGTGCGGGTGGTCGAGGCCGGAAGCTTCGCAAAGGCTGCGGCCGCCATGAGCGTGACGCCCAGCATGGTGTCGAAGCGCTTGGCGGCCCTGGAAGCCGAAATCGGCGTGCGGCTGCTCAACCGCACGACGCGGCGCTTGAGCCTCACGCCGAGCGGGCAGTTGCTCTACGAGCGCAGCGTGTCCGCGCTGGCCGAGCTCGAGGACGCGGTGGCAACACTGGGCGAGGAACAAGCGCAGCCCCGAGGCCGGCTGCGCGTGACCGCGCCCTCCGACTTTTCGATTCTGTATCTCGCCGACGCGATCCCGAAGTTCGTCCAGGCCTATCCGGAGATCCGCCTCGAGCTCATCTGCACGAACCGGGTGCTCGATCTCGTCGACGAGGGCGTCGACGTTGCAGTGCGCGCGGTACATTCGCTGGGTACGTCCTCGACGTTGGTCGCGCGCCGGATTGCGACCTCGCGCATGCTCGTGTGCGCGTCTCGCGCGCTGATCGAACGCACCCGGCTCAAGCATCCGCGGGAACTCGACGGCGCACCGGGGCTCTGCTTCAGCGATGCGCAGCCGCTGGTGAATTGGAACTGGTGCTTCGAGGGCGAAAGCGGCACGGTGCGCGTCGCCGAGTACCTGTTGACCAACCAGAGCACCCTGTTGATGGAAGCCGCGGCGCAGGGGCTGGGCTTCACGTGCATGCCCTCGCTGATTGCCGCGCCGCAGGTCAAATCGGGACGCGTGCTGGTCGTGCTGCCCGAAGCGGATTTCGGCGAGATCGGGATCTATTTAGTGTATCCGCACCGCAAGCACGTCTCGTCAAAGGTGCGCGCTCTGGTCGACTTTCTGGCGAAGTGGTTCGGCGGGCAGAGCGACAAGGACCTCTGGCTCGCAACCTTGCCCAAGGAACGGAAGCCGACCAGGATCCGTTCGCGAAAGTAGCGGCGCTCGCTCGGCAAAGAAGAACGGTATTTGACGCCGGTCGAGATGAAGTGCATCCGACCCGACCACGGTGCGAGGGAAGAGTAGTTGCCGTCTGTCGGCACAAAGGGTTAAGGAATGAATCAACCCCCCACCTTCTGCGCGTGAGCCCCTCTCCTATTAGGGCTGCAGCTGGGCTTCGGCGCGATGTCCGACACATGCTGCCGGCGCGTCGAGGGCGAATCACCTGCACCGATCGCGGCTCGGCCAACGTCGGACGGGCCGCCGACCCGGGGGCGCGCAAGCGCGCCCCGACGGGTCGTTCAGTGCGCCGCGGGCGGCAGCGGCTCGGGCACGCGGTTCTTTACCGGCGGGATCGACTGCAGGTAGGCAAAGATCGCCTCCAGGTCCTGGTCGGTGAAGTGCTTGTACATCGGGATCGGCATCGGCGGCAGAATCTCGCGGCCACGGCCCTTGCGGCGGCCGGTACGGATCGTGTCCTTGAAGTTCTCGTATGTCCATTTGCCGAGTCCGGTGTCCTTGTCGGGCGTGAGGTTCGCGGTAAAGCTGACGCCCCAGGGACCGGAAAACCCGGTGTTGGTCGCCACCGACGATACGATCCAGGGACCGACCGGCTTCGGAGCAGGGGGAACGATCATCTTTTCCGGATGACCGGAGAGCATGCGGCTCATGTCCGGCTCCGGCCCGTTCTTGCCGACGATCCACGGCGTGTGGCAGTCGTTGCAGCCAGCGGTGGTGACGAGGTACTTGCCGTGCGCGATCTTTGCTTCGTCCGCCTGCGCGCCCGGTGCGGCGGCGAGCAGCATGGCGGCGCCGAGCGCGGCTGCGCCCAGCAACGTTGACGATCTGAAGTTTGTCATTGCGAGTGCTCCTGTCGTGGGGTGGAAAGTTCGTTGCGGATCCAGCGGTCGATCAGAGCGACGGCTTCTGCATCGATCGCCGAGGTGCCGAGCGGCGGCATGCGCACGTACGGGTTGCGCGAGTGCACGCGGCGCAGGACATCCGCAGTGCGGGCAGTGACGGTGCGCAGCGTGCGCGCCACGCTCTTGCGCGGATCCGCGACCTGCTGAGCGAGCGCGAGGTCGGTCGTGGCGAGCGGGCCGACGTCGTTATGGCAATGGCCGCAGTTGCCGTGCAGGTAGCCGAGCGCGGCACGCGCCAGCGGCGTCTGCGCCGCGATGCGCGGCGCAGATGCGAGCAGCTCGGGCGCGAGGTTGCGAATGCGGCCGTCGGACGCGAGGCGCTTCAGATCGACGTGTTCTGGACCCGGGGATTCGGCGTGCGGCGCGAGCGGGTCGCGCTCCGGCGAGAGCTGCAACGCGCTCACGCCAAGCAGAGGAGCCGCGGCGCCTTCGTGGCACGCGAGACAGTCGGCGCGCGAAGGAATCGCATAGCGTCCGCCGGGCGCGTCTGCCACCGCGAACGTGCGAATACCCTCTGCGGGCGCAAGGTGCGCCTCGGTGCCCTCGGCGTTCCACACGTAGGTCGCGAAGCGCCAGGTGCCATCGGCGAGCCGCTCGATGAATCGCGTCTCGATGCGCCGCCCGGTACTGAATTCTTTCCATGCCTTGGTGCCGGACGGGAACTCCCACGCATCCGGGCGGCGGGCGTCAATCGCGGCACCGGCCGGCAAATGAAGC
>JBFKUL010000305.1:0-3633 GCA_041635755.1 Burkholderiales bacterium
GGAGACCCGATCGGCATCCCGGGCGCGATGCCGGCGTTCCGGTTCGATGCCTCGAACAGCGCGGCGGAGCAGGAAGTGCAATCGGGCACGCACCACGACGGCATGCACTATTTTCCGCTGCCGCTCGGATCGCAGAATTCGTCGCACGGCCTGCTGGTGATCAATCACGAGTACCCGGATCACCACCTGATGTTTTCCGACGGCGCGCGTGACTGGTCGATCGACAAGGCGCGCAAGTCGCAGCACGCGCTCGGCTGCTCGGTGCAGGAGATCCGCCTTTCGCGCGGTCGCTGGGCGCTGGTGCGGCCCTCGCGCTACGCGCAGCGCATCCACGCCAACACGCCGATGCGGCTCGGCGGCCCGGCCGCCGGCCATGCGTTGATGCGCACCGAGGGCAGCCCCGACGGCAAAGGGTGCATCGGCACCTTCGGCAACTGCGCCAATGGCTGGACCCCGTGGGGCACTTATCTCAGCTGCGAGGAGAACTTCGTGCCGTACTTCGCACCGCCGGGCAACCCGACGCCGGCCGAGGCGCGCTACGGCTTTCTGCCAAACCGGCGCTACGCGTCGCACTGGAGTCTGGTGGATCCGCGCTTCGACGCGAGCAAGAACCGCAACGAGGTGAATCACTTCGGCTGGGTGGTGGAGCTCGATCCGTACGATGCAGCGGCGACCCTAGTCAAGCGCACCGCCCTGGGGCGCTTCTCGCACGAGAGCGCGGCGAGCGCAATCTGCCGGGACCGGCGCGTCGCGTTCTATATGGGCGATGATCAGCCTTTTGAGTATCTGTACAAGTTCATCACCGCTAGAGCCTGGAACCCGGCGAACCGCGCCGCCAACCGGGACCTGCTGGACGAGGGCACGCTGTACGTGGCGCGCTTTGCCGCAGACGGCAGCGGCGAGTGGGTCGAGCTCACGCATGGCAGGAACGGCCTCACTGCCGGTAACGGCTTCGATTCCCAGGCGGAGGTCGTGATTCACGCGCGCGCCGCGAGCGATCTTGTCGGTGCGACCAAGATGGACCGGCCGGAGTGGACCGCGGTGGATCCGCGCAGCGGCGACGTCTACGTCACGCTCACCAACAACGGCGCGCGCGGTGGCAAGGACCGCGAAGGGGCGAATCCCGCCAACCCGCGTGCGCCGAACCGCTACGGCCACATCGTGCGCTGGCGCGAGGCGGGAGGCGACGCGGCGGCGACACGCTTTGCCTGGGAGGTGTTCGCGCTCGCCGGCGATCCTTCGCATGCCGACGAAGCGCAGCGCGGCGACGTGCGCGGCGACCTTTACGCCGCGCCCGATGGGTTGATGATCGACGCGCGCGGGGTGCTCTGGGTGCAGACCGACGTTTCGCCTAGCGCGCTGACCAAGGGCGGGTACTCGGTGTTCGGCAACAACCAGATGCTGGCGGTGGACGCGAGCACGCGCGAAACGAAGCGCTTTCTCACCGGGCCGCGCGGCTGCGAGGTGACCGGCGCCTGCATGACGCCCGACGGGCGTACGCTGTTCGTCAACATGCAGCATCCGGGCGAGGTGAGCGCGCAGGGCGCCGACCCTGACGACCCGCGGCAGTCGTCAAACTGGCCGGATTACCGGCCGGACGGCCGGCCGCGCTCGGGTACGGTGGCGATCCGCAGGAACGACGGCGGCATCATCGGCACATGAGCGCCGCCACCGGGCGTCAGTGTCCGGCGATCTTGCCCTTCGCCCACTCGAGCACGATCGCAAGGCGCGGCGGCAACAGGTCCTCGGCCTCGTCGAAGCTGACCCAGCGGAACTCGTCATGCTCGGGGCGCCCGAGCTCGGCGGACACCGGCAAGGTGATCTTCGATTCCTCGGTCTCGGCGAGGTAATAGCTCGCGATCTTGTTGTTGCTGTAGGGCAGGGTGTCGCGGTGCTCGTCGCCGAAGGGGTAGTCGAGGTCGCTGAGGCCGGTTTCCTCTCTCGCTTCGCGTCGGGCGGCGTCGAACGGACCTTCTCCCTTTTCCACAAGACCCTTGGGGAAATCCCAATTGGCGTAGGCGCGCAGCACCAGCAGTCGCACGCCGCGCTCGGTGCGACGGAAAACGACCGCACCGGCCGCACGAATCGGGGGGGTGGTCAATGCCGCTTCTCCTTCTTCAGGTCCGCGCATTCTAAGCCGACCAAACACCAAGCGTCTGAGTGCGCAGGGCTTTCTCCGGGCGGCTTGAATTGTGCGGCGCAGGAGCCATCTATCAGTCAGCAAGTCCGAAAGGCGCTGGGGCACCGGCGGCGGCCTGCGGCACTCTAATGAAATAGGCAAGACGTGCGCGAGGCGGCGCTACAAGGAGAAGCGAATGAATGTCTGGCCGAAGCTGCAAAAAGCACTCGAAGGCGCCGAGCCTGCCGAGCGCGCCCTGGCGCCGAAAAAGGGCAAGACCGAGCTCGCGCTGAAGCCGCTGCCGGAGGACGCGATCGCGATCATCCCGGTGCGCAACATGGTGCTGTTTCCGAGCGTCATTGCGCCGGTGACCATCGGGCGCGAGCGCTCGATCGCCGCCGCGCAGGAAGCCTCGCGCAGCGAGCGGCGCGTCGGCGTGCTGTTGCAGCGCGACCCGAGCGTCGATCAGGTCACACCGAACGACTTGCACTGGATCGGCACGACCGGCCAGATCCTGCGCTACGTTTCCGGCAACGACGGTGCGCACCACCTCGTGGTACAGGGCGAGGCGCGTTTTCGCGCGCTCGAGTTCCTCGAGGGCTGGCCGTTCCTGGTCGCGCGCGTGAAGCCGATCGAGCAGGCGGACGAGACCACGCCCGAGATCGAAGCGCGCTTCATGCAGCTGAAGGAGCAGTCGCTGGCCGCAATCCAGCTGCTGCCGAACGCGCCCGACGAGCTCTCGGTGGTGGTGCAGAACGTGGAATCCCCGGGCGCACTGTGCGACATGGTCGCCAACCTGCTCGACATCAAGGCCGAGGAAAAGCAGGGCTTGCTCGAGACTTTCGGCATCCACGAGCGCCTCGACAAGGTGCTCAAGTTTCTGGGCAACCGCATCGAGGTCCTCAAGCTCTCCAAGGAGATCGGCGAGAACACCAGGAAGGCGTTCGACGAGCGCCAGCGCGAGCACGTGCTGCGCGAGCAACTGCGCCAGATCCAGAAGGAGCTCGGCGAGACGGAGGACACCGCCGCCGAGATCGAGGAGCTGAAGAAAACCATCGAGCAGGCCGGCATGCCCGAGGACACGGCCAAGCATGCGACGAAGGAGCTCAAGCGCCTGCAGAGGATGAACGAGGGCGGCCCCGAGTATTCGATGCTGCGCACCTACCTCGAATGGCTGACCGAGCTGCCCTGGAAAACCGGAGAGGCCAAGCCGATCGACATCGCCGAAGCGCGCAAGGTGCTCGACGAGGACCACTACGGCCTGGAGAAGATCAAGCGTCGCATCCTCGAGTACCTCGCCGTGCGCAAGCTCAACCCCGAAGGCAAGAGCCCGATCCTGTGTTTCGTCGGGCCGCCGGGCGTGGGCAAGACCTCGCTCGGCCAGTCGATCGCACGGGCCACGGGTCGCGCGTTCCAGCGCGTCGCGCTCGGCGGGTTGCACGACGAGGCGGAGGTTCGCGGCCACCGCCGCACCTATATCGGCGCGCTGCCGGGCAACATCATCCAGGCGATCC
>JBFKUL010000306.1:0-3624 GCA_041635755.1 Burkholderiales bacterium
ACGCTCGCTCTCGCTGGAGGCGGTCGCGTTGCGTACTACCCGCGCGGCCGCCAGACCTTGGCCGTGACGCTCGGCGCCGACAACAGGGTTCGCAGCGTCGATCAGCGCCTCGCCGATGAGTATTTCAGAAGGATCGCGCCCGGGACCACGACCATGAACGAGGTGCGCGAGCTGCTCGGTCCCCCGGACCACAGCGCGCGCTACGAACGGCGTAGCCGCACCGTCTGGGAATACCGCATCGCGCGGGACTACCAGCGACGCCAGTTCATCGTCGATTTTTCCGATGACGGGATCGTCCGCGAAGTGCAAAACAAACCTGAAGTGACGCAGGCGCCCTAGGAATCTCGAAAGGAGTGAGATCATGAATTCCAGAATCCTCTTCGTTCTGCCGCGCGCAATGGCGCTCGCCGGCGCGGTGCTGCTGGCCGGTTGCGCCTCTTACAGCGGCAGCGGCCTGAAGCCCGGATTGTCGACCGCCTCAGACGTCGAGGCTGCCATGGGAAGGCCGGCCGAGACGATCGCTCTCTCCGGGGGCGGCAGCGTCTGGTACTACCCGCGCGGTCCGATCGGCCGTCATACGTTCACGGTGACGCTCGGCGCTGACGATGTGGTGCGCGGCGTCGACCAGCGCCTGGATCAGGAGTATTTCAAGCAGATCGTACCGGGCACCACGACCATGAAGCAGGTGCGCGAGCTGCTCGGTCCTCCGCACGAGACCACGCGCTACGACCGCCAGAAACGTACCGTCTGGGAGTACCGCACGCTTCGTGTGGCGGAGCGGCGGCTGTTTTTCGTCGATTTTTCGGACGACGGCATCGTGCGCGAAGTGCTCGACAAGCACGATGACCGGCTCGACGGACCGAGTAGAGACATGTTCTGACCCTACGTGCCGGTACTGAGCGCGCGGGCTGCGGGCGGTCCCGCACCGGCGCGACACCAGCCAAAGGACGTGTGGCGATCGTCTAGCGCGGTCGCAGGAACAGGGCGGTGATATCGCGTCCCGCGACTTTGCAGCGGTACAGCCCGAGCATCACCATGAGGTCGTCGTCATTGCGCATGCGCATGGTCGCGCCGCGCTCGAGCGTGCCGAACGCGGCGTGCGAGCGCCCTAGCGCGGCCAGCTCGGCCGCGAAGTTGCGGCGCTCCGCGGGCGCCACCAGTTCTGCAAGCGGCAGCCCGCGCAGCGTCCCCGGTTTGTAGCGCAGCACGCGTTCGGCAGCCGCATTCGCAAAAACGACGCGCTCGTCGGCGCCCGCCAGCACCACCGGCTCCGAGATCTGCTGCAGCAGGTGTTCGACGAAACGGGTGACCGATTCGTGCTCGGCGTGAAGGTTGAGCTCCGCCTCGGCCCAGCGTCCGAGATGCGCAAGTAGTTTCCTCTGCTCGGCGCTCAGCTCGCGCGGACGGCGGTCGATGAGGCACAGCGTGCCGAGGCGCTCGCCATTCGTTGCCGAGAGCGGACACCCGGCGTAGAAGCGGATGTGCGGGTCGTCGGTCACGAGGGTGTTGTCGTGAAAGCGCTCGTCTTTCTCCGCGTCGGGAACGACGAACAGCTCGGGCTCGAGAATGGCGTGGGCGCAGAACGAGATATCGCGAGGCGTTTCCCGCGTTTCGAGCCCGTAATGGGATTTGAACCACTGGCGCCGGGTGTCCACCAGGCTGATCAGCGACACCGGTACCCGGAGCAATTCGGCGGCGGCATGCGTGATGGCATCGAAGCGTGCCTCGGTCGGCGTATCGAGGATGCCGAGGGCATGCAGTGTTGCGAGGCGTTGCTCTTCATTCGCTGTGGGTCCGGCTGCGCGCATCGGCACCTCCCTGGATACGCCATCGAGCTGCTGCGCTCGCGTTGCTCGCGGGCCGAGCGGCCCTGCCAAGGATAACTCTACTTCTTCGGCGCCGGCTTGCGCGAAGACGCGCCCGGAGCGGAACGAGACGATGCGCCCTTTGTCGCGGCCCCCGGTCTTGCGGCTGGAGCGGGCTTTTTCTGCGGTATCGCGGCCGCGCGCGGCACCGGGGGAATGGTCTTCTCCATCGCCATGAAGTCGAGGTCGTGAATGCCCTCGAGTTCATCGCGCACGGCTTTCAGCACCATCGTCATTTTCGGCAGCGCCTTCTCGAAGGCTTCCACCAGCTTCGGATCGAAATGGGTACCTGCTTCGGAGGCAATATCGGCAGCGGCTTGTTCAATGGTCATCGGCGAGCGGTAGCGCTGCGTGGTGGTCATGGCCTCGAACGCGTCGGCGATCGCCATCAGACGGCCGGGCAGGGGGATAGCCTCGCCGGCGAGCCTGGAGGGGTAGCCGGTGCCGTCCCAGCGCTCGTGATGCGTCAGGGCCATGGTGCGGGCAAGCTTGAGCAGCGGGTCCTTGTGTTCACCGATGATGCGCGCGCCGATTTCCGGGTGCTTGCGCACTTCAGCCCATTCCTTTTCGTTCAGCTTGGCGGTCTTGTGCAGCACCACCTCGGGCACGCCGAGCTTGCCGATGTCGTAGAGCGGCGCCGCGTGCATCAGCAGCTCGCAAACCTCGGGTCGCGCGCCCGCGGCTACCGCGATCAGCTTCACGTACTGCGCGACGCGAATGACGCGGTGCGTCAGGTTGCCGTCGCGCACCTCCATGGCGCGCGCCAGCCGCCGAATGAGCTCCTGGCGGATGCCATGCAGTTCCATGGTGCGGTCGGACACGCGCGCCTCGAGCTGCCGCAGGTTCTCGTAGGCGGCGAGGTGCGTGCGCACGCGCGCGAGAACGATGGGCGGCTTGATCGGCTTCTCGACGTAGTCGACGCCGCCGAGATCGAAGCCGCGCGCGCCGTCCTGCTGCTCGGCGCGGCCGGAGATGAAGATCACCGGGATGCTGCGCGTGACTGGATTATCCTTGAGGCGCTTGCAAACCGCGTAGCCGTGCCCGTCCGGCATCTCGACGTCGAGCAGAATCAGGTGCGGCTGCGGTGTCTGTGCGGCGAGGTGCAGCGCCTGCTGGCCATTGGCCGCGAACCGCACGTCGTAGTTTTTCTTCAGCAGCGCGCCGAGCAAAGCCCGGATGTCCTCCGAGTCGTCGACCACGAGGATGAGAGGGCGCGGGGGTGTTGCGTCGGTCGCAGCGGGCTTGGCTTGGCTCATTCAGGCTCTGGAGCTGGAAGTGTCGGCGCCGGTCGACTTCGGCGGGTGTAGCTGGCGGCGCAGCTCGGTCTTCAGGATCTTGCCGTAGTTGTTCTTGGGCAGCGCGTCGATAAAGCGGTACTCGCGCGGGCGCTTGAAGCGCGCGATGTTGTCGAGGCACAAGGCGTCCAGCTCCTCGGGGCTGACGGGTGCGCATGCGACGACGAACGCCACCACCTCCTCTCCCCACTCGGCATGCGCTCGCCCGACCACGCTGCATTCTGCCACGCTCGGGTGGCGCAGCAGAATTTCTTCGACCTCGCGGGGATAGATATTGGCGCCGCCCGAGATGATCAGGTCCTTGGAGCGGTCGCGCAGCGTGAGGAAGCCGTCGTTGTCCAGGCTTCCCATGTCGCCAGTGTGCAGCCAGCCGCCACGCAGCGTCTGCGCGCTTGCTTCCGGATTGCGCCAGTAGCCTGCCATAACGCAATCGCTGCGCGTCACGACCTCGCCCACTTCGCCAG
>JBFKUL010000307.1:0-3597 GCA_041635755.1 Burkholderiales bacterium
CGAGCGAACCGGAGCGGGAGCGCCGGCGCGCTGATCCCGGTAAGCTTGCACCGGTTCCCCGTTCGAGCAGGACGACTCGCATCGTTTTGCACTGCACACCGTGAGCACGACCATCGAGATGCCGGGCAGCGGCTCGATCGAGTTCTTCGAGCGCCAGTTCGCGCGCCAGATCGGCGAGGCCGATTACGCGCTCAATCCATTCGAGCGCGCCATCCTGCCGTATCTGTCGGGCGACGTGGTCGACCTCGGTTGCGGCCTTGGCAACCTGGCGCTCGCGGCCGCGGCTGCAGGCTGCCGGGTCACCGCGTTGGATGCGAGCCCGGCCGCGATCGCCGACCTCGCGCGGCGCGCCGCGGGGCAGCGCTTAGCGCTCGAGGCGCACGCTGCGGACCTGCGCCACTACGTGCCGGCGGGCGAATTTGACTGCGTTGTTTCGATCGGGCTGCTGATGTTTCTCGATTGCAAAATCGCGCGGCCGCTTCTTGCGCGCATGCGCGAGGCGGTGCGCCCCGGCGGACTGATCGCCGTGAATGTCCTGATCGAGGGTACTACTTACCTCGAGATGTTCGGCGCCAGCGCCTATTGTCTTTTCAGTCGCGACGAGCTCACCGCGTCATTTGCCGGCTGGCAGGCGCTACTTTCCCGCCACGAGGATTTCCCCGCGCCTGGCGGAACGCTCAAGCGATTTCACACGCTGGTCGTGCGCCGACCCTGAACCGCTTCCGGCCCGTGCGCGATTGAAAAACTAGCGCATACCGAACCAGGGTCGCAGCTGGATCCCGACCCAGCTTCCGGGCAGCGCGGCGAGAATCCAAAGCCAACCGTGGAGGCTGGTGCTGGCGATGCCGGAAAAGAACGCGCCGATGTTGCAGCCGAACGCGATGCGCGCGCCATAGCCCATCGCCAGGCCACCGACTAACGCGCCGAGCGCGGCGCGCGCACTCGGTCCATAGTGGGCACGATACCGCCCGGCCAGCGCCGCAGCGGCCAGCGCCCCAAGTACGATGCCGAAGTCCATGACCGTGGTGACGTCGGCGAACACGCTTGAATCGAGTGCATTTGCCTGGAAGTCCGCGCTCCAGAAGGCATCGCCCTGAGGATCCCAGCCGATCAATCGCGCCGCCTTGGCGCCCCACAGTGTGAAGGCCCAAGTAATGGTCCACGGGTGTCCAGCGGTGACGAGTGTCAGGAAGTTGAGCAGCGCAAGAAACAGCGCCCCGGCCGCAAGCGGCCACGGCCCTCGCAGGACGCGAGCCGCCGGGCTCGATCTCGGCGGCTCGGTCACCACCTCGCTGCCGCGCCAGCGCCAAAGCAACGCGAACAGCGCCGCAAACACCGCCAACTGCAGCGCCACCGCAAGCGGCCAACCAAAGCGCTCGCCGAGCGCGATCGGGCTGGGCGCCGGCAGGCGGTCCCACAGGTCCATATGCAGGCTCGCCCAGAACGACCCCGCACAGAAAGCAACCAGGGTGACGAGCATGCGCAGCTGCCCCGCTCCGGCGGTAAATAGCGTGCCGGAGCCGCAGCCCCCGGCGAGCTGCATGCCGATGCCGAACAGGAATGCGCCCGCCGCCACCGGAATGCCAGCGGGAGCGACTGCGCCTACAACCCCGCGCCCGAACCACGACCCTTGCGCGAGCACGGGAGCAAAAAGCAGCGTGGCGACCGCGAGCATCACGACTTGCGCGCGGATGGCGCGCGTGTCGCGAAGCTCGATCAACCTGCGATAGGCCGAGGCGAAACCAAAGGTGGCGTGATAGAGCGTCAGCCCGAGCAACAGTCCCAAGCCGAGCAGCACCACCATGCGCGGGCCGTGCGCCGAGACCAGCGTCGCAAGGCCGAGCAGCGCCGCCCCGGCAAGCGTAAGCGCGCCCCACTGCAGCGGCGCAGGTGCCGCGGGTGACGCCGCGGGATCAAGCGCCGGCGGCATCCTTTGCAATCTTCGCAAGCAGTGCGTCGATCTCGCCTGCGAGCCGATCGAGCTCCGCGTTTGCGTACGGCGAGAACACCGCCTTCGCGGTGCGGTAGGTGAGTGTCGTGCTGCCGTCGCGGTTCTCGGTGAGGTAGATTCTCAGCGGCGCTTCGATCCCCGCAGGCACGCTTGCGGCGAGCATGCGCACCGCGAAGTCGTTGCGGAACACCATGACCACGGCATTGCCCGGAATCTTTACGCCGCGCGCGGCGGCGCCGCGGCTCGCGCTTGCCATCGCGACCACGCCCAGACCGTTCTTCTCCACTGCGCGCTCGACGCGCTCGAACAGGGTGTCGAAGGAATGGCGCGTGGCAATGCTCACGGTGCCAGCGGGCGTCTGCGCATGGACGGGCAGTGCAACGAGCGGCCCCGCGATCAGGGCGGCGATCGCTAAGCGAACCAGAGCGCTGCTCACTTCACCACCAGCTTGTAATCGGGCGTCGGGTTGAGCGGGCACGAATAGACATACTCCCCGGCCTTGAGCTCGATCGGATAGTCCTGGGTCTTGCCCGTCACCAGACCGCCGCCCGAGACGCTCGGCAGCAAAGCTCGGTTGAGAAGCGACTCTCCGCGCAGCCAGAATCCGAGCTCATAGGGAACATTCTTGTTGGTGACGCGGAAGATGTACTTGCCCGGAGCGAGCTCGATCGTGTTCGCCTCGGCAAGGCGCTTTTTCGAAGTACGCGCATTGATCGTGTTGCAATCCGCCGCCGAGCGGGATTTGAAGCCCTGGTCGCGGCCGTTCTCGCTTTCGAGAAACTGGCAAGGGATCTGCGTCAGGGCGATGATGCGCGGCGCATCGTCGCCGGCACCGAGCGCGGAGGCCGAAAGCGCCACGGCCACCATGCCGCCCGCCAGGGTGAGAGGTACAGGTTTCATTTGCAAACTCCTTTAGTGGACGGCGAGCCTAGCGCCGCTCGAGCGCCGCGCTCACTGCGGCGAGCGTCTCATCGACCGAGATCGGCATATGCGCAAGGATCTCCAGATCGCGCCGCTCGAACACGTCTTCGCCGGGAAGCGCTTTGCGCCACGCTGTCATCACGCGGTCACGCTCGGCGAGAATCGCTTCGATGTGCGGCCGGAACAAGATAGACATGGCGCTGATCCAGCGGTTCACCGGCCAGGACGGAAACGCGTGATCGATGTGGAAGCGCTCCAGCATCGCGATCAGCTGCGGCGCCTCATACCAGGCATCGTCCACCACCCAACGGTTGGGCGCGAACAGCCCGATCGGAATGCCGTAGCCATCCATCGAGATCGCCGCCAGATGGGCGATAGCGTTCTCGCCATTCGGCCAGGGCTCGCTGTGCGGCGCATCGACCGGGGAGGCGCCCTGCGGCATGCCCTTGGCGCGCAGGAAGGTGTGGAAGTGACCGTGCTCGCCGGCAAGGCCGCGGTGCGCATGGTAGTAATACTGCGCATGCGAGTCGGCGTCATAGACATCGTCCTCGGGATAGTGGTTGTACTCGTAGAAGGTGCCCGTCCCGCGCAGCACCTCGCCGACGACGTTCAGGCCGCCCTTGTGCAGCACACGGTGGCATTCCACGATCTCGCGACCTGCTGCAAGCATGCGCTCCAGACGCGCGCGCGTAAGCCGGGAGAGATCCGGTGCCGGCAGCGGCGCC
>JBFKUL010000308.1:0-3596 GCA_041635755.1 Burkholderiales bacterium
AAAGGGCGCTTCGGCGCCCTTTTTCTTTTGTGTTCCGGACTTGGCGCGTTTGTTACACTGAGTTCGCAGCGACGCCCCGAAGAGGGCGGGGGGTGGATGCGATGCGGATCCTGATCGCGGAGGACGACGCGATCCTCGCCGACGGCCTGATGCGCAGCCTGCGTCAATCGGGCTATGCGGTCGACTGGGTGAAGAACGGGCTCGAGGCGGATTCCGCCCTCGAGGCGAACGACTTCGACCTCCTGATTCTCGATATCGGACTGCCCAAGCGCTCCGGACTCGAGGTCATCAAGCAGCTGCGCTCGCGGGACTCGCATCTGCCGGTGCTGATCCTTACGGCGCTCGATGGCGTAAACGACAGAGTGCGGGGCCTCGACGCGGGAGCAGATGATTACCTGGCGAAACCGTTCGATCTCGCCGAACTGGAGGCGCGCGTGCGCGCCCTGACGCGCCGCGGCATGGCGGGAAGCTCGACCACGCTGCGGCATGGGCCGCTTGCGTACGACCAGGTTGGGCGCGTGGCGCGCGTGAACGGCGAGACCCTTGATCTTTCCGCGCGCGAAGTCAGCCTGCTCGAGATCTTCCTGCAGCGCGCCGGGCGGCTGGTGTCCAAGGATCAGCTAGTGTCCCATTTGTGCGAATGGGGCGAGGAAGTCTCGGCCAATGCGATCGAAGTGTACGTGCACCGGCTGCGCAAAAAGCTGGAACCTGGCGGCGTGCGCATCGTGACCGTGCGCGGGCTCGGCTACAGCCTTGAAAAATCCGATCCCAGGTAATCCCGGGCGACTCAGCCTGCTGGTCGAGATCCTCGACTGGCTGCTCGCGCCGATCATCATCCTCTGGCCCCTTTCGGTGGTGGTCACCTTCTGGGTCGCCAATACGATCTCGAACATTCCTTACGACCGGGCCCTGCGCGATTCGGTGCACGCGTTGGCGCAGCACGTGCAGTTCGAGGGCTCGCGCGCGCGCATCGCGCTGCCGGTGGCGGCCACCAGCTTCCTGCGCACCGACGAGCTCGACACGATCTATTTCCAGGTGCGCGGGACGCGGGGCGAGGTGCTTGCCGGAGACCGCGAGCTTGCCGAGATCTTTCCGGAAGACACCGAGCGTGCGCAGGTGGTCTACTTCCGCGACGACGAGTGGCATCAGGAGGCGGTCAGGATCGCCTATATGTACCTATTCGCGCCCGGGCGCGAGCACCAGCGCGTGCTGGTCCAGGTCGGCGAGACGCTGCACAAGCGCCAGGCGCTTGCCAACGAGATCATCGGCGGAATCATCATTCCGCAGTTCCTGCTGATGCCGTTGCTCGTGCTGCTGGTCTGGTACGGCCTGCAACGTGGCACGCAGCCGCTGGAGAATCTGCGCGTGCGCCTGCTGTCGCGCCGACCAAGCGATCTGTCGCCGATCGATGTGCACGAGGTGCCGGAGGAGATTGCGCCGCTGATCGAGGCGTTCAACGCGCTGCTTGAGCGACTGTCGGCGAACATGCGCGCGCAGGATCGCTTCATCGCTGACGCGGCGCACCAGATGCGCACGCCGCTCGCTGGACTTCGCACGCAGCTCGAATTCGCGTTGCGGCAAAGCGACCCCGAGGAGATGAGAGCGAACCTGGAACGGATCCGGTCGGGCGTGGAGCGCGCGGCACACATGATCAGCCAGTTGCTGTCGCTTGCCCGGTCGCAGAGCGAGACGCCGCCCAAGTTCGAGCCGGTGGATGTGCGAGTGCTGCTGCGCGAGGTGACCCAGGGCTGGGTCGAGCAGGCGCTCGCCAAGCGGATCGATCTCGGTTTTGAGGGCGGGAGCAGCACTGCGTGGGTGGAGGGCAATCCGCTTTTGTTGCGCGAGCTGTTCAGCAACCTGATCGACAACGCGGTGCGTTATACGCCGCCGGGGGGCAAAGTCACCGCGCGCGTTCGTCTGGACGAAGGGACGGAAACGGTGCACGCGGAGATCGAAGACAACGGCATCGGCATCGACGAGCAGGAGCGCGAGCTTATCTTTCAGCGCTTTTACCGCGTGATGGGGAGCGACCAAGCGGGCTCGGGTCTCGGCTTGGCGATCGTGCGCTCGATCGCGCAGCAACACCGCGCGGAGGTGCAGGTGCGCGCAAACGCCGCCGAATCCGGCAGCATTTTCGCCGTCATATTTCCCCGCCTGACGGAACCTCCGGAGCGCGCCGAGTTGCCGCACGCGCCGCGCGCCGCATACGTTCCGCAGCGCCGTCGGGCCGCATGAGCATGACCCCCTGCGGGGCTTCGCGCTCCCGGCGTTTGCCCGTATAATCCGCCCCTCTTTGCACCGCGCCGGGTTCCCGGCGCGTCCGGCACGGCCAAGTAGCTCAGTTGGTAGAGCAGAGGACTGAAAATCCTTGTGTCGGTGGTTCGATTCCGCCCTTGGCCACCATTGATTCGGCGCGCAGCGCAAAATCGACAGGGTGGCAATCCGCCCTTGGCCACCATTGACCTGCCGTTAGGACTCGGATTTCCATCCGCACTTCGGCGCGACATTGCAATATTTGGGGACCCGCCCGATTCATGTCGCCCCAAAGCGACAGCGTTACATCGAAACGCCTTTGATGCGCCGCCAAAGACGTCACGGTGTGGCAAGTCGCCGAGTGGCGATTCGCTGGTGCACACAGAACAGATTGACCAGACGGCAGGCTGCGGCCTACGCTACGCGGACCTAACGCGAGGCGGTACACGACCGGCCCGCCGCAGGCGTCGACAACCAATGGAGGGACCGCTTAATGAATGCTTTCAACCGCTGCATCGCGCGAGTGCTGATGGTTTGCATGCTCGGAATCGGAATGCCGCTGCCGGCCACGGCAGGCCTGGTGACAACCGACCAGATTTCGGCCACCGCCGAGCGCGATCAGGTGAAGAGCTTTCTCGAGCGGGCCGAAGTGCGCGCTCGTCTGCAACGTATGGGCGTGGATTCGGAGGCCGCCCGCGCGCGTGTTGACGCTTTGACCGACGACGAAGCAAGACAGCTCGCCGCTCGCATCGACGAAATGCCGGCGGGCGGGGACGTGCTCGGCGTTCTGCTCACGGTGTTCATCGTGCTGCTGATTACCGACATCCTGGGCTTCACCAAGGTCTTTCCGTTCACGAGAGCGATCAAGTAGCGATGCGAATCTTCGCCCGACCCGACGTGAAGATCGATCACCTTTGGAGGAATTCGCAATGAACATGCTCAATCGCTGCATCGCGCGGGTGCTGATCGTCTGCATGCTCGGCGTCGGGATGCCGTTGCCGGCCTCGGCCGGTCTCGTGACCACCGATCAAATCGCGACTGCGGTCGAGCGCGACCAGGTGAAGAGCTTTCTCGAGCGAGAGGAGGTCCGGGCTCGCCTGCAAGCCATGGGGGTCGATCCCGACGCTGCCCGGGCGCGAGCCGATGCGCTGACGGACGACGAGGCGAAGCTGCTTGCTGCGCGCATCGACGAGCTGCCGGCAGGCGGCGTGCTCGGCGTCCTGCTCGTCGTGTTCCTGGTATTGCTGATCACCGATATCCTCGGCTTCACCAAGGTGTTTCCGTTCACGAAGTCGACCAAGTAATCGTGCCGAACGTCGTTCGGCCCCCTGCCGCTGCGGGGG
>JBFKUL010000309.1:0-3553 GCA_041635755.1 Burkholderiales bacterium
GCAGGCGACGTGCGTCGCGGCCAATCGCTCGTGGTGTGGGCGATCCGCGAGGGGCGGCAATGCGCGCGCGCGGTCGATGAGTTCCTGATGGGGGTCTCGGAACTACCGCGCTGAGCAAGTAGCCGGACGAATCTGCGGGTCCGCCGCGTACAACCCCGTTCCCTTGCTGCGCCAGGATCGTAAAAGTTCTTGAGCTATCAAGGGAGTCAGGCGCGGTCTGTGCGGCGCGAATGCTAGAATCCCAGACGATTTTCCGCCGCGGACCAAACCGTACTTCCCATGGCGCTCCACGTCGTCGTCCTCGCCGCCGGCCAGGGCAAGCGCATGCACTCGACGCTGCCCAAGGTGTTGCACCGGTTGGCTGGACGGCCGCTGCTCGCGCACGTGCTGGAGACCGCAAAGGCCCTGTCGGCCGAGCGTGCGATCGTGGTCCACGGTCACGGCAGCGAAGCGGTCAAGGCGGCGTTCAACGGTGCCGCGGTCGAGTGGGTCGAGCAGGCGGAGCAACTTGGAACCGGGCACGCCCTGATGCAGGCGCTGCCCAAGGTACCGCCGAAGGCCGACGTCATGGTGCTCTACGGCGACGTGCCGCTGGTTCGCCCCGAGACCCTCGAGCGTCTCAAGGACGCCGCCCGCGACGGTCTTGGCATTCTCACCGTCGAGCTCGACGACCCGACCGGGTACGGCCGTATCGTGCGCGACGCGAAAGGACGCGTGAAGCGCATCGTCGAACAGAAGGACGCCTCGGCCAAGGAGCGCGCCATTCGCGAGGTCAACGTCGGGTTCATGGTGGCGAAGGCGGATCGCCTCACGGCCTGGCTCGCGCGCGTGAGGAACGAGAACGCGCAGAAGGAGTACTACCTCACCGACGTCATCGGGCTCGCGGCGACCGACGGCGTGGAGGTCGGCGCGGTCAAGGCGCAGGACTGGTGGGAAGTCAGCGGCGTGAACTCCAAGCGCGAGCTGGCGGCGCTCGAGCGCGCCTTTCAGCACCGACAAGCGGGCCGCCTGCTCGATTCGGGCGTGAGTCTCGCCGACCCCGCCCGGCTCGAAGTGCGAGGGGAGCTCCGTTGCGGGCGCGATGTTTCGATCGACGTGAATTGCGTGTTTGAAGGGCGTGTCACGCTCGGCGATGGCGTTTCAATCGGCCCGAACTGCGTGCTGCGGAACGTGACAGTGGCCGCGGGCAGCGAGGTGCATGCTTTCTCGCTCCTCGAGGACGCCGAGGTCGGCGCACGCTGCCGCATCGGGCCCTATGCGCGCCTGCGGCCGGGGACCCGCCTGGACGAGGAGGTGCACGTCGGCAACTTCGTCGAAGTGAAAGCGAGCCACATTGGCAAGGGCTCGAAGGCAAACCATCTTTCGTACATCGGCGACGCCGAACTCGGTCGCGGCGTAAACGTCGGCGCGGGAACGATCACCTGCAACTACGACGGCGCGGCGAAGCACCGCACGGTCATTGAGGACGACTGCTTTATCGGCTCGGATGCGACGCTGGTGGCGCCGGTGCGCATCGCCAAAGGCTCCTACATCGGTGCCGGCTCCACCATCAGCAAGGACACGCCCGCCGGCCAGCTTACGGTGGCGCGCGCCAAGCAGGTGTCGTTGCCGTCATGGAAGCCGCCGAGCAAGAAAAAATGAAAGGGCGAACCTGAATGTGCGGCATCGTCGGCGCGGCTTCGGCGCGTGACATCGTCCCGATCCTGCTCGACGGCCTGCGCCGGCTCGAGTACCGCGGCTACGATTCGGCCGGGGTTGCGGTGCTGAACGGGGCGGCGGCGCCCGCGCTCGAGCGCGTGCGCTCAGCGGGGCGGGTGGCGGAGCTTGCAGCACAGATCGACCGCGTCAAACTGAACGCGGTGACCGGGATTGCGCACACCCGCTGGGCGACGCACGGCGCGCCGACGCAGGACAACGCGCACCCGCATGTATCGGGGAGTTGCGCGGTGGTGCACAACGGCATCATCGAAAACCACGAGGCGATGCGCGCGCGGCTCAAGCGCGAGGGCTACGCCTTCGTTTCCGAGACCGACACCGAGGTCATTGGCCACCTGGTCGCGCACTACCGCAAGTCGAGCCCCGACTTGCTCGCCGCTGCCTCCAAGGCGGTCGCGGAGCTCGAAGGCGCGTTTGCGATCGCTTTGGTGAGCGCGGACGATCCTGGCGCTGTGGTGCTTGCGCGCAAGGGCGCGCCGCTGTTGCTGGGGCTCGGCGAGGGCGAAAACTTCGCCGCCTCCGATGTTTCAGCCCTGGTGCCGATCACGCGTCGCGTAATTTACCTCGAGAACGGCGACTGCGCGGAGATCCGGCCGAGCGGCATCCGCATTCTCGACGCTGCCGGCGCGCCGGTCGAGCGCCAGGTGCACATCTCGGAGCTCAAGGCCGACGCCGTCGAGCTCGGTCCCTACCGCCACTACATGCAGAAGGAGATCTTCGAGCAGCCCGGCGCGGTCGCCAGCACGCTCGAGACCGTGCTCGGCGCCTCGTCTTTGCAGCCCGCGCTCTTCGGCGTCGAGGCCGAGGCGCTGATGAGAAGCGCGACCTCGGTACAGCTGGTGGCCTGCGGCACGAGCTTTCATGCCGGGCTGGTGGCGCGCTATTGGCTCGAGTCGATCGCGCGCATTCCCGCGAACGTCGAGATCGCGAGCGAGTACCGATACCGCGACACGGTGCCCGATCCAAAGGCGCTGTTCATCACTATTTCGCAGTCGGGCGAGACGGCGGATACGATCGCCGCGCTCGAGCATGCCAGGCAGCTGGGGCATGAGGCGACGCTTTCGATTTGCAACGTGCCGGAGAGCTCGCTGATCCGCGGCTCGCGGCTGCGCTTTCTGACGCGCGCGGGGCCCGAGATCGGCGTCGCCTCGACCAAGGCCTTCACCACGCAGCTCGCCACCCTCTTCCTGCTCACACTGGTGCTGGCGCGCCTGCGCGGCCGCCTGTCGCGCGAGCAGGAGGCCGCCCATCTCAAAGCGCTGCGCCATCTGCCTGCGGCGCTCGGCCATGTCCTCAGTTGCGAAGAACATGTCGCTAAATGGGCGCAGCGTTTTGCGCCCAAGCAGCATGCGCTGTTCCTCGGCCGTGGCGCGCACTACCCGATCGCCATGGAAGGCGCGCTCAAACTGAAGGAAATCTCCTATATCCACGCCGAAGCCTACGCGGCCGGCGAGCTCAAGCACGGTCCCCTCGCGCTGGTCGATCGCGACATGCCGGTGGTGGCGGTGGCGCCCTCGGATCTGCTGGTCGAGAAGCTGAAATCGAACCTGCAGGAAGTGCGCGCGCGCGGCGGCGAGCTCTACGTGTTCGCCGATCGTGAGACGCAGATCGAGGAAGGCGAATTCGTGCACGTCATCCGGCTCGCGGAGCACGCCGGACCGCTTTCGCCCATCCTGCATGTCGTGCCGTTACAGCTGCTGGCCTACCACGCGGCGCTTGTGCGTGGCACCGACGTTGACAAGCCGCGCAATCTCGCCAAGTCGGTGACGGTCGAGTGAGGTAGTGGCGCACGATCACGCTTATGCAGGGGGCGCGACCGGCGCAGGTGCTAGGCGGC
>JBFKUL010000310.1:0-3528 GCA_041635755.1 Burkholderiales bacterium
CCGCGAGCGCCGGCGGGCACCACAACCTCGTAGTGTCTCCGGTCGACGGTGCCGACTTTGCGGGCATGCTACGACGCCTGCACCGCGGACTGCTGGTCACCGAGCTAATGGGCCAGGGCGTGAACCTGGTGACCGGCGATTACTCGCGCGGCGCCGCCGGCTACTGGGTCGAGAACGGCGAGATCGCGTATCCGGTGGAGGAGGTGACGATTGCAGGCAACCTGCGCGACATGTTTCGCGGCATCGTGTCGGTTGGAAGCGACACCGTGGAGCGCGGAGCGCGCCGCTCGGGCTCGATTCTCGTCGAGCGCATGACGATCGCGGGACACTGAGCCGAGCGCGGCTGTGAACCAAGACGCCCCCCCGGGCGTCCAAAGGCCTATGATCGATTTCTGGCGGTACCCCATGGACTCGCAGCAGCAGCGCCCTGAGCGCGAGCACCCGATCGTGGCCTGGATCGGTGTGGCGGCGATCGTTGCCGCGATACTGGTGATCATTTGGGCGCGCGTCGAGGTTATCGGCACGCGCGATATCGAAGCCGCGCTCAGCGGCGAGCCCAACGGACAGGAAGAAAGCGAAGCTGCAGTGCCGCGCGAAGTGGATTCGGCGGTCGCCGCCGGCCGCTGGGCGACCGGCTTCTCGCCGTGATGCCCGCCGACGCAACGGAGGTCTGATGCGGGAACCCAAGCCAATCACGATCGACGTCGTCTCTGACGTCGTCTGCCCCTGGTGCTACATCGGTAAGCGCCGACTCGAGAAGGCGCTCGCCATGCTCGAGGACGAAATCGCGCCGCGCATCACATGGCTGCCGTTCCAGCTCAATCCGCAGATGCCCAGGGAAGGCATGGCGCGCGCCGATTACCGGCGGGCGAAGTTCGGCTCGCTCGAGCACTCGAAGCAGCTCGATGCGCGCGTCTCGGCCGAGGGCGCGGGCGAAGGCATCGACTTCGCCTTCGAGCGCATGGCGCGCACGCCGAACACGTTTGCGGCGCATCAGCTGATCGATCTCGCGCAGCAGCATGGTGCGGGCGAGGCGGTGGTCGACGCGTTGTTTCGCGCCTACTTCGAGGAGGCGAAGGACACCGGCGACCCCGAAGTGCTGAAGTCGATCGCCGAGGCTTGCGGCGTTCCCCCGCAAAGCGTCGAGGCGTGCTGGTCGGACGCCGAGGAAGCGGGCCGCGTGGCGCGGCTCGAGGAGCAAATGAAGGCGCTCGGCATCTCGGGCGTGCCGACCTTCATTCTTGGGCGCAAATACGGCATCTCCGGTGCGCAACCGCCCGAGACGCTTGCCAAGGCGATCCGCGAAGCGGTTGCAGGCGAGGGCGGCGCCTAGCGCGTCTCGAGCCCCGGTCGCAGCAGAGCGCCGCGCCGCTTGCCTAGGTAAAGTCGAGGCGAGTGTCGAGCAGCACGCCGTAGATCGGAATCGCCGGGCGGCGCGTCAGCTCGAGCGGCGGCAGCGCCTGGGCCTCGAGCGCGAACTGCGCGCTCTTAAGCGCTTCGGCGACCGGCTTCGAGAGCACGAATTCGCCAGCGCGCGCGCGGTGCATCAGGCGTTGCGCCACGCTCACCGTGTCGCCGAAGGCGACGTACTGCCGGTCGCGCTCCGGGCCAGCGACTCCGAAAACCGTATCGCCAAGGTGCAGGCCGATGGCCACTGCGGCGTGCAGACCGAAGTCCGTTTTCCAGGCCTCTTCCAGGGTGCCGAACTCGCGCTGGATCTGCTGCGCCGCGGCGATCGCCTGCGGCGCGATCCTGACCGCATCGCCTTCCGCAAACGCGGCGACCAGGGAGTCGTTCTGTACGTCGAATACTTCGCCGCCGTTCGCCTCGATGGCGTTCCCGGCGAGGGAGAAGAAATCGTTGACCAGGGCGAGCACGCGCGGCGCGTCGAGCATCTCCGAGAGGCGCGTGAAGTTGCGCAGTTCGACCAGCATCACCACCGCCGGGCGGCGCACGGCGAGCGCCCCCCGTTTTTCCTTCACGGCAGCCATGGTCCGGCCTCCCATCCTGTTTCCCCAGCGGAATCAGACCTGTCCATCATAGGAATGTCAAATCGCGAGCGTCAGGAACTAGTTCCGCAGCCCCATCGGCCGAAGACGAATGGCGCACGGCGGCCGACGGGCGGCCGCCGCTCAGGCCGCAAAAGCAACGGTGACGCGCTTGTTGCGCTTGCCCTCGGAGCGGATCCGCGTCACCGTCAGAGGGCCGATCTCGGCGGTATTGGCGACATGCGTGCCGCCGCAGGCCTGCAGATCGACGCCGGGAATCTCGAGCAGGCGCACACGCCCGGCGCCGCGCGGCGGCGCGACCGACATGGTGCGCACCAGCGCAGGACGCGCGTCGAGCTCCTGGTCGGTGATCCAGGAGGCGCGCGTCGCGTGCCCGGCCGAGACGAGCGCATTGAGCCGCGCCTCGATCTCCTCCTTGACCAGCTTGTCCATCTCGATGTCGAAGTCGAGGTGCGCCTTGTCCTCGGCGATGCGTCCCCCGGTCACCGGTGCGCCGACCACCGCACCGAGCAGGTGCAGCGCGGTGTGCAGGCGCATGTGGCGGTGGCGCCGGTCCCAGTCGAGCGCCGCCTCGAGCGTGCTACCGGTCGCGGGCAGGCCGTCCTCGGCGGCGATCAGGTGCAGCACCTGGTCGGTCGCTTCACCTTTGCGCGTATCGATCACCCGATAGTGCTTGCCATCGGCAGTGCGCAGTACGCCGCTATCGCCCGGCTGCCCGCCGCCCAGCGGATAGAACAGCGTCTGATCGAGCTCCACCACGCCCGGCGCGCCGGCTTCGCCCGCCCGCGCCGCGGTCACGGTCGCATCGCCGCTCTTGCGGTAAGGGTCGTCGCGGAACAGCAGTCCGGCCATCAGCCGAACAGCGCGAACAACGCCACGAACACCACCACCAGCGCGCCGGCAGCGATAAACGCGACCGAGGCGCTCGACACCGTGGGCAGATCCGGGTCGCGCGGTACAGGCTCGGGCAGATGCTCTTTGTCGCCGCCGTGCTCCGCGGCGTGCCCGACGCCGGCTTCGGCCTGCTCAGCTTTCACTCTTCGTCTCGCTTCCGCCGTACATCGAGGCTACCTTCTCGTTGAACGCCTTGAAGAAGCTGTCGGCAATTTTTCTCGCCGCGGCATCAACCAGGCGCGAGCCGATTTGCGCCAGCTTTCCACCTACGGTCGCCTTTACTGCGTACGACAGGCGCGTCGCATCGCCCTCCGGCGCGAGACTCACGTTGGCGTTGCCCTTGCCGAAGCCGGCGACGCCGCCCTGGCCGTCGAACGCGATCGCGTACGAGTCCGGCGGCTTCTGATCGGAGATCGAAAGCTTGCCCTTGAACTTGGCGCTCACCGGGCCGACGCGCGCCACCATCAGGACCTGGTACTCGTTGTCCGTGAGCTTGTCGATCGACTCGCAGCCGGGCACGCACGCCTTAAGGACCGCCGGATCGTTCAGCGCGTCCCATACCTGGGTCTGCGATGCAGGCACCAGTTGCTCGCCTTTCATTTCCATGCGCGGGTCTCCTGTTTGC
>JBFKUL010000311.1:0-3522 GCA_041635755.1 Burkholderiales bacterium
CGGCGCTGCTGCGACGCCTGCTTGACGTGCGTGTAGAGGCTGTCGCCGTGGCTGTCCATCGCCACCAGTAGCGGGCCGAAGCCCTTCACCCGGAACTTCCACAGCGACTCGGGGTTGAGATCGTCCAGGTCGACGTCCTCGATCGCCTCGATCCACGTCGTCTCCAGGGCGGCCGTGCCGCCGATGATCGCGAGGTAGACGCCACCCAGCTCGCCAAAAGCCTGCAACGACCCTTCGCGCAGTCCCCCCTTGCCGATGATCATGCGCACCCCGTATTGCTGCATCAGGGGTCGCGTGAAGCGCTCCATGCGGTCGCTGGTCGTGGTGCCGACGCACAACGGGGCGTAGCCGGACGGGTGCTGTGCGCTCTTCCCGACCTTTTTCACGTTCGGCGCGGTATGGATGACCGCGTGGCCGCGCAAATCGAAGCGCGTGGTGCGGCCGCGGTCGAACAGGTGGATCTGCGTCGCATCGCGGATGCCGTAGAGCGTTCCGTTCAGCGTCACCGTGTCGTTCGCGCGCAGCGCACGCACCTGCGCTTCGCTGACCGGTGTGGTGAAGTCGTGATGCGCCATCAGCTGCCCTGGCCGAGCAACGCGGCCTTGAGGTCCGATTGCACCGGCTGATCGCCCAGCCAGATGCGCAGCAGCGCGCGGTAGAAGTCCTCACCCGCAATCGGCTTGCCGCGGGCGGCGCCGTCGATGCGCACCACCGTGCCCGTTTCCGGCACCCAGTCGAGCTCGATGCGCATGCCGGTTTTCGCCTCCTTCATCTCGGCCATGATGGCGCTGAGCTCGCGCAGCCGCGCATCGATTGCCTTGACGTCGCTCTCGCTGTGATTAGCGCGGATGCCGTCGGCGAGCGCCTCGCTGAAGGTGGCCGCGTCGACGTCGCGCAGCATGTGGATCGCGACGCGCTTCGCGCCGCTGGTCGCAATCGCCTCGGCCGCAACCGAGGTCTTGCGCGGGAAGTAAAGCCCCATCGCGTAGACCTTGAAGAAGACTCGCTGGCGCAGCCCGGCGCCGTTCAGCACCAGCGTGCTACCGCTTGCGGCCTGCACGGAGTCCGGAATCTTTACGCCCGCGATCTCGGCCGCTCCGGCGGAAAGCGTCGCAACCGCAGTCAACGCGGCAAACAGAAAGCGCACATCAGTACCCATATTCGATGCCCGAAGGTCGGAAGGTGGCGCGCGCGCGCCGCGCCGAGTGACACTGCATATTCACCGCCACCGGGTTCATGGTGATGTGGGTCGCGGCGGTTTCGACGTGCACGGCAAACGCCGTGGCGTCGCCGCCGAGACCCTGCGGCCCGACGCCCAGCTGGTTCACCGCTTCGCTCAGGGAGCGCTCCAGCGTGGCGCCCTCGGGATCGTCGCACGCAGAGCCCAGGGCGCGCGTGGCCGCGACTTTTGCCAGGTGCACGCACAGATCGGCCGTGCCGCCCACGCCGACGCCCACGATCGTCGGCGGACAGGTCTTGCCACCCGCCTCGAGCACGCAATCGACGACGAAGGTCTTGATCGCGTCGACGCCTTCGGCGGGAATCGCCATGCGCAGCCAGGAGTTGTTCTCGGAGCCCGAGCCCTTCGGCACCATCTCGATCGCCAGTGTGTCGGGGTCATCGGTGAAATCGAAATGGATCACCGGGACGCCCCGGCCGCAGGACGTGTGCTCGTTCTTGCGCGTCACCGGGTGCACCACCGACGAGCGCAGCGGGTGCTCGCGCGTTGCGCGCTCGCAGCCCTTGCGAATCGCCTCCTTCAGGGCCGCGCCGTCCGCTTCGACGCCGCGGCCGATCCACACGTTGTAGATCGGGATGCCGGTGTCCTGGCACAACAGATTCTCGGTGTCCTCGGCCACCGTAATGTTGCGGATCATGGTGCCGAGCACGCGCTTGGCCGTCGCGTCGGTCTCGCGCGCGTCGAGCTCGGCGAAGCCGCGCTTGATGTCGGGCGGAAGCAGCTTCAAAGCCCTGATGTAGAGCTCCTTGGCCGCTTCCTCGACTTGTTTAAGATCGACGCGCACGGCCTCACTTCACGACGATGTTGCGCTCGCGCACTACCACCGCCCACATTGCGCTTTCCTCTTTCATCGCCTTTGCCATTTCCTCGGGCGAGTTGCCGACCGTGGCCATACCCTGGGCATAGAAGCGTGCCTTCATCTCAGTAGATTCGAGGACCGTCTTCGTGTCCTGGTAGACCTTCTGCACGATCTCCCTCGGGGTGCCGGTCGGCGCCACGATGCCGAACCAGCCGTAGTTCTCGAACCCCTTGAGATCCTTGCCCACCGGCGGCACGCCGGGCAGCTGCGGAGCCTCGTCCTTGCTGGTCACACCGAGCACGCGCAAGCGACCGCCGTTGATCTGACCGATCGCGGCAGCCATGTTGGCGAGGAAGAACGTAGTCTCGCCCGCCACCAACGCCGCGATCCCCGGTCCTTCTCCCTTGTAGGGCACCGAGACCGCGTCGATTTTCGCCTGGTAAACGAAGTTCTCCGCGGCCAGATGCGTCTGCGAGCCGATGCCGGCGTGACCGAAGGTCAACCTGCCAGGTTGCGCTTTCGCCGCGGCGATCAGTTCCTTCACCGACTTGTAGGGGGAGTTCGCCGGAACCACCAGCACCTGAGGGCCGGATACCACATTGGTCACGGGAACAAAGTCCTTCGTCGGGTCGTAGTTGAGCTTGGCGTAGATATGCTGGTTGGCCGTCACCACCGAGCCGGAAGGAAAGAACAGCGTATAGCCATCCGGGGTGGCCCGCGCCGCCTCGGCCGCTCCGACGCCGCCGCCCGCGCCGCCGCGGTTTTCGATCAGCACCGATTGGCCCCATAGCTCGGACAGCTTCTGCCCCACCATACGCGCCGATATGTCGGTCGCCCCGCCCGGCGGGAACGGTACGATGAAGCGCACCGGCTTCTGCGGCCAGCTTTGCGCCGCGGCCGCGGCGGATAGCACAAGCCCCGCAACCAGGGCGACGGTTTTTGCAAATCTCATTTCGTATCCCCTCCTAGGTTTTACTGTGTGACTGCAATTTAACCACCGAATGACTGCGGCTAGAGCGCCAGCGCAAAAACCATCCCCACCGAGAGGGTGACGGCCGCGGCAGCGGCTGCGAGGGTCTTCTGCCAGTCGCGCCACGGCAGGAACTCGAGCGCCAGGATGCGCAGCCCACCCGCAAGATGAGCCGCAAGCAGCAGCACCAGACCCCACTCGGCGACCTTGACCAGTGGCTGGTCGGTCCAGCGAAGTAACCCTTCCAGACGCTCGGCCCCGGCCAAGGCCTGGCCGAGCGCCCAGAAGTGCAGCGGCAGGAACAACGCCAGCGCGAGACCCGAAACCCGATGCACCAGAAAGGCCCAATACGCGGGGTGATTACGTGCCCGGAAATCGAAGCGAGCACTCACAAGTAGACTCCCAGGATCGCGCGAAGCCCAAGCAGCGCGATCAGGGCGGCAAAGCCAAGCAGGGCCGCGTCGCGCGACGGCCCGCGCCAGCCGAGCCACTCGGCCAAGGCGCTGCGCAGGC
>JBFKUL010000312.1:0-3517 GCA_041635755.1 Burkholderiales bacterium
AGCACCGCCGAGAGGTCGCCGGTACCGAAGCGGATCAGCGGGTAGTCCTTGTTGAAGCTGGTGATCACGACCTCGCCGACCTCGCCCGGCGGCACCGGATCGCCGGTGCCGGGTCGAACGATCTCGAGCAGCAGTCCCTCGTCGAGCACCATGCCTTCGTTGATCGAGCCATCCGGCATTGCGGTCTCGTACGCAATATGCCCCAGATCGGCCGTGGCGTAGAGCTGAAGCACGCGTATGCCGCGCTCGCCGAGACTCTTGCGCAGCGCCGGCGGCAAGTACTCCGCCCCGACCATCGCCTTCTTCAGCGACGAAATGTCCGTCTTGAGCTCGTCTGCCTTATCGACGATCAGCTTGAGAAACGATGGCGTGCCGATATAGGCGTTGATGCGCAGGTCGCGGATCGCCGCCACCTGCATCTCGGTCTGGCCGACGCCGCTCGGCAACACCGTGCAGCCGAGCGCGAGCGCGCCGCTCTCGAGCATCGAGCCGGCCGGCGTGAAGTGGTAGGCGAAGGTGTTGACGACGAGATCGCCGGCGCGGAAGCCGCCGGCAAACAACCCGCGCCCGGTGCGCCACCAGTCTTTGCCGCGACCTTCCGGCTCATAGATCGGCCCGGGCGAGGTGAACAGCTTGCCGAGCTTGTCGAGCGGGGTGGCGTTCAATCCGCCGAACGGCGGCAGCATTTTCTGCAACTCGCCAAGATCCGCCTTTCGCGTCACCGGCAGCTTCGCGAGGTGCTTGCGCGAGGTGATCTTGCGCGGATCGACGTCGGCGAGGATGCGCGCGAAACCGGGCGCCTTCTTCTTGGCGTACGCGATCTGCCTGGGCAGTGCCGCCATCAGCGCCGCCTCGCGGACCTTGCGCGAGCGGATCTCGAGCTTGTCGAAGTAGTCCATGCCGCAATTCTAGCCGCGAGGGAAAGCCGCCGGCGTGCCGACGACTGGACGAAAGCTCACAGCCAGCGCTTGCGGCGCCGGTACGATTTGACGTCCCGAAAGCTCTTGCGCTCGCCCGTGGAGAAGCCCAGGTAGAACTCCTTGACGTCCTCGTTCTCGGCAAGCGACTTGCCTTCGCCGTCCATGACGACGCGGCCGTTCTCGAGGATGTACCCGTAGTTGGCGTACTTGAGCGCGACGTTGGTGTTCTGCTCGGCCAGCAGGAAACTGACTTTCTCCTTCTGGTTCAGCTCCTTCACGATCTCGAAGATCTCCTGCACCAGCTGTGGCGCGAGACCCATCGAGGGCTCGTCGAGCAGGATCATCCTCGGTCGCGCCATCAGCGCGCGGCCGATCGCGGTCATCTGCTGCTCGCCGCCCGAGGTGTAGCCCGATTGCGCCTTGCCGCGCTCCTTCAGGCGCGGGAAATAGCTGTAGACCTTCTCCAAATCAGCGCTCAAGTCGGCGCCGCGGCGCGTGTAGGCGCCGGTGAGCAGGTTCTCCTCCACCGTCAGGTGCTGAAAGCAATGCCGCCCTTCCATCACCTGGCAAATGCCGCGCTTGACCAGCTCGGAAGCGTTGAGCTTGTCGATGCGCTGGCCCATGAACTCGATGTGGCCTTTGGTCACGTCGCCGCGCTCCGCGCGCAGCAGGTTCGAGATTGCTTTCAGCGTGGTCGTCTTGCCGGCGCCGTTGGCACCGAGGAGCGCCACGATCTGGCCTTCCTGCACCTGTAGCGAAACGCCGCGCAGCACCAGGATCACGTGGTTGTAGATCACCTCGATGCCGTTCACCGAAAGCAAAGCCCGAGCCGCCGACATCGGATTCCTCAAAGAAATGGCGCCAGGGAAGAACCCTGGCGCCGCGTTACACGATGACGTTCAGCCCGCTTCCTTCGCGCAGTCGCGCTTGGGGATCTTCTTGTCCTGCGCATACTTCTCGGCGGAGGCGCGGATCATCGGCTTGATGATCTGCGAATCGGCCACCAGCTTGGTGCCTTTCTCGACGACCCACTTCTTGCCGTCCCAAGTGTGGATTCCCGCCGGGGTTGCTCCCTGGTGATCGACGCAGGACGTGCTGATCGGCGTCATGAAGCCCTCGAAGCCCAACTTCTTGATCAGCGCGTCGTCGATGGCCAGGTTCTCCAGCCCCCAGCGCACTTCCTCGCCGCGCAGCGGCTTCTTGCCGTATTTGATCTGGGCGCGCCTGACGGCCTCGACCGTCATCATCGCCCCGGCCATGCCGCGGTTGTAGAGCACTTCGCCGATGTCCTCCTTCTTCCCGGTCCCCTGTCCCTTGTCATAGACGTGCTTGAGGATGTCCTTGTGGACCGCACCCTGTCCGGACGATGCGAGGAAGGTCAGCGAGTTGTAGCCCTTGGCGCCATCGCCCGCAGGCGTCACGTCGGGCTCCGCACCCGACCACCACACGCCGTACATCTTCTCCCGCGGGTAGCCGGTTGCTACTGCTTCCTTGATCGAGGTCGAGTTCATCACGCCCCAGCCCCACAGGAACACGTAATCCGGACGCTGCTGACGGATCTGCAGCCAGGTGGCCTTCTGCTCCACGCCGGGATGGGTCACCGGCAGCAGCAGCAGCTCGTAGCCGTGCATCCTGGCACGCTGCTCCAGCATCGCGATCGGCTCCTTGCCGTAGGGCGAATCATGGTAGACGAGCGCAATCTTCTTGCCTTTCAGCTTGTCCATTCCGCCTTCCTTCGCGCCGACGTGCTGCACCAACATGTCCGCGGCGTCCCAGTAGGTGCCGCCAAGCGGAAAGTTCCAAGCGAACACCGTGCCGTCGACTGAATCCGCACGTCCGTAGCCAAACGTGATCAGCGGAATCTTGTCGGTGAACGACTTGTCCGTCAGCGCGAACGTGATCCCGGTGGACAGCGGATGGAACGCTGTCGCGCCGGTCGGGCCCTTGCCCTTGAGGCGCTCGTAGCATTCCACGCCGCGGTCGGTGGCGTAGCCGGTCTCGCACTCCTCCCAGGTGATCTTGATGCCGTTGATGCCGCCATCGCGAGCATTCACAAGCTTCAGGTAGTCGACGAAGCCGTTGGCGAACGGCACGCCGTTCGGCGCATACGCGCCGGTGCGATAGGACAGGACCGGGAAAAACTGCTCCTTCGCCTGCGCGAATGCGGCCGTGCTGCCAACTACCGCGCTTACGGCGACGGTTGCCGCGACCATCGCATGCTTTGCTTTCAGATTCATTTCAATCCTCCTCCAGTCAAATTGCCGCAGGTATGGCCCCGCGTGCATGAAAACCATGATAACCCCGTTAGTGCGGGAATGGCCACAGGCGCAGCTTCTCCTTGGCGATGGCCCACAGCCGCGCCAGTCCGTGTGGCTCGACGATCAGGAAAAACACGATCAGGGCGCCGAAAATCATGAACTCTAGGTGCGAGGCCATGGCCGTCGAAATCGGCACCCCCAGCCAGGCCGGGAACTGGTTGAGCAGAATCGGCAGGATCACGATGAACGCCGCACCGAAGTAGCTCCCGAGCAACGCCCCCATACCGCCGATGATGATCATGAACAGCAGATTCAAGGATAGTGTCAGGTTGAACGCCA
>JBFKUL010000313.1:0-3511 GCA_041635755.1 Burkholderiales bacterium
AGTGAGCGCTGCGTTTCGTCCATATCGGCGCGCACGGCGCCGATGCGCCGCGCGCCGCGGCGCAGATAGAATCCTTCAGCGTGCGGGTCTGACTCGATCCTCAGCACTCGCGCGCCGCCCTCGAGCGCTAACGCGCAAACGTGCGACAGCAACGCGCTGCCGATGCCGCATCGTATGCGCGCCGGATCGACCCACAGGTGCTCGAGGCTTGCCTGTCTGCCGTGCATCTCGATCGCGGCAACGCCGGCGAGCACGCCTTCCTCGAGCGCTACGTACACTGCTGCCGATTCGATGGCCGCGCCCGAGAAGCTGAGCGCCGCGCGCCAGCGCTCGATCCACGCCTCGGGGTAGCCCCAGCTGCGCTTCGCGGCGTGCGCCAGTGCGGTGAGCGCATCCGCTTCGCTTGGCTCGGCACGGCGGATGGCGAGCGGAATGCGCGCCCCCTACAGGCCGCCCGATACGTCGACGAACGACCCGGTGGTGAAGGAGGCCTCGTCCGAGAGCAGCCACAGGATCGCGCGCGCCACCTCTAGCGCCTCGCCGCCACGGCGCATCGGCGCCAGGCCCTTAACGCGTTCCACGCGGTCCGGCTCGCCGCCGCTCGCGTGGATCTCGGTGTAGATGAAGCCCGGCCGCACCGCGTTGACGCGGATGCCCTCGTCGCCGACCTCTTTGGCGAGGCCGACGGTCATCGCATCAACCGCGGCCTTCGAAGCCGCGTAATCGATATATTCGCGCGGCGAGCCGAGCACCGCCGCACGCGAGGAGACGTTGACGATCGCGCCGCCCGAGCCGCCGCGCTTCGTAGACATGCGCCGGACCGCCTCGCGCGCGCACAGGAACGAACCGGTGACATTCGAGGCGAACACGCGCGCCAGGCGCGCGGCGTCGATGTTCTCGAGCCGCGACTGGCGCTCGAGGATGCCAGCGTTGTTGACAAGGGCGGTGACCGGGCCGAAAACGCGATCGACCGTCTGGAAAAGACGCAGCACATCGGCTTCCTCGCCGACGTCTGCGGCCACTGCGAGCGCGCGGCCGCCGGCGGCCTCGATCTCGGCGACCACGGCCTCGGCCGCCGCCCGGTTAAAGCGGTAATTTACGCACACGGCATGGCCGCGCTCGGCGGCGAGGCGTGCCGTGGCGGCACCGATGCCGCGGCTCGCGCCGGTGATGATCGCGACGCGCTCATTCATTGCGCGCCCCAGCCGGTCCAGGAGGCGAGCGCACCGATCAGGGCGCCGGCAAGCAGGATGCCCTGTGCGATCTCGCCGACGACGAAGCCGCGGCCGCGCTTGACCGGATCGGCGACATAGCCGCGGTAGTACATGAAGCGCCCGGCCACGAACACCAGGGCGAGCGCCGCGCCCCAGAGCGGGTGCACGTAGTAGCCGAACATCCACAGCGCCGGCAGGAAGATGATCAGCTGCTCGAGCGTGTTCTGCTGCACGCGGAAGCGGCGCTCGAAGTTCGGCTCGCCCACCGTGGCCGGCGCAGCGATCCTGGCCTTGGCGCGGGCGAGCGCGGTGAGCACGCTGAAGCCGAAGTATTCGGCCAGCACGATGACGGTGGCGACGGCGATCGGTTCCATGCAGTTCTCCTTGCTTTGGGGATTCCCGCACCCAGGGCGCGGGCTAGCGAGGGGCCCGCGGGATGACTCGGGCGATGAGCACTCCCGCAAAAGTGCCTACCAGGACGATGCCGGCAAACACCAGGGCAACGCCGAGCGCAAGCCCGAGCGGTGCGCCGGTGGCCCCCAGTCCCAGCCCGCGCGAGAGCTCGCGGCCCCAGGCGCCGCCCAGCGTGCCGCCGACCACAAGCGAGAGCAGCAGCGCCGGCGCGAGCGCGATGATCGCACCCGCCAGCGCAAGCCGCACCGCAAGCAGGCTGTCGCGCGAGCGCATCACCAGGCGCGGCAGCGCCAGCTTGGCGACGACGTAGGTGAAAAGCGCACCGGCGCCCAAGCCGAGCGCAGTCGCGAACCAGGAGGCGTCGGCCACGCGCCGCGCCGTGCGCCTCAGACGATGTCCAGGTGCTCGATGCCCTTGTTGAGGTCGCGATCCTTCGCTTCCTTGCCGTGCAGCTTGATCTGCAGGCGCACCTCGTTGGTCGAATCGGCAAACCGAAGCGCGTCCTCGTAGCTGATGCGGCCGGCCTCGTAGAGGTCGAACAGCGCCTGATCGAAGGTCTGCATGCCGAGCTCCCTCGACTTCTTCATGATCTCCTTGATCTCGTGCACCTCGCCCTTGAAGATCAGGTCGGAAATGAGAGGCGAGTTGAGCATCATCTCGACCGCTGCGCAGCGGCCCTTGCCTTCACGCAGCGGGATCAGGCGCTGCGAGATGATGCCCTTCAGGTTGAGCGACAGATCCATCAGCAGCTGTTGGCGCCGTTCTTCGGGGAAGAAGTTGATGATCCGGTCGAGCGCCTGGTTCGAGTTGTTGGCGTGCAGCGTGCCCAAAGCCAGGTGGCCGGTCTCGGCGAACGCCACCGCGTGCTCCATGGTCTCACGGTCGCGGATCTCGCCGATCAGGATCACGTCGGGCGCCTGGCGCAGGGTGTTCTTGAGCGCAATTTCCCATGATTCGGTGTCCACGCCGACCTCGCGGTGCGTGATCAGGCAATTCTTGTGCTGGTGCACGTACTCGACCGGGTCCTCGATGGTGATGATGTGACCGTGCGTGTTGGTGTTGCGGTAATCGACGATCGCGGCGAGCGTGGTCGACTTGCCCGAGCCGGTGCCGCCCACCAGCAGCACCAGGCCGCGCTTGGTCAGCGCCACGTCCTTGAGCACCGAGGGCAACTTCAGGTCGTCAAACGTCGGGATGAGCGTATTGATCACCCGCAGGACGACGCCGACGTTGCCCTGGGTGACGAACGCGTTGACGCGGAAGCGCCCGATGCCCGAGGGAGAGATGGCGAAGTTGCATTCCTTGGTCTTCTCGAACTCGGCCGCCTGGCGATCGTTCATGATCGAGCGCGCCAGCATCGAGGTGTGCTGCGGATTGAGCGCTTGCTGCGACACCGGGGTCATCCGGTTGTCGATCTTCATCGCCGGCGGAAAGCCCGTGGTGATGAACAGGTCCGAGCCCTTCTTCGCCACCAGCGCGCGCAGAAGGTCGTACATGAATTTCGTTGCCTGTTCGCGTTCCATGCGGTATCTCCTGTCGAATGCCCTTTTAGCTTAGCGTGTCCCGGCCTCGATTGCCGTCACCCCGAGAACAGGTCCTTGTTCGCGGCCTTGCCTCGCGCCTCGCCTCCGGAAATCACATTGCGCTGCACCAGCTCCTGCAGGTTCTGGTCGAGCGTCTGCATGCCGAGCTGGCGCCCGGTCTGGATCGACGAGTACATCTGGGCGATCTTGTTCTCGCGGATCAGGTTGCGGATGGCGGGAGTGCCGATCATGATCTCGTGCGCCGCGACGCGCCCCGAGCCGTCCTTGGTCTTGAGCAGCGTTTGCGAGATCACCGCGCGGATCGACTCCGAAAGCATCGCGCGCACCATCTCCTTCTCG
>JBFKUL010000314.1:0-3505 GCA_041635755.1 Burkholderiales bacterium
GTGGCGCCACTGGTAGCCGTATACAGGACCGAGCTCGCCCTGTGCGTCGGCCCACTCGTTCCAGATGCTGACACCGCGCTCCTGCAGCCACTTGACGTTGGTGTCGCCGCGCAAGAACCAGAGCAGCTCGTAGATGATCGACTTCAGGTGCAGCTTCTTGGTCGTCAGCAGCGGGAAGCCTTCGCCGAGCGCAAAACGCATCTGCCAGCCGAACACCGAGCGCGTGCCGGTGCCGGTGCGGTCGCTCTTGGGCGCGCCGTGCTCGAGCACGTGCGCGAGCACGTCGAGGTATTGCTGCTCCCCGGGGTTGAGCCTCATACGGAGATATTAGCGAAAAGTTCGCGCGCAGTCTGGAATCGGTCCGCAGGTCGCGTCGCGAGCAGGCGATCGAGCACCTTCTGATAGCCGACGAGGCGCGCCGGCAGCTTCGGGCGCTCGCCGTTCACGTGCAGCGAGAGGATCTCGCCGGGGCTGGCGCCCTCGAAAAGCTTGGACCCGGTGAGCATCTCGTAAAAGATGACGCCCAGGCTGTACAGGTCGGAGCGCGCGTCGACCGGCCGGTCCAAGCACTGCTCGGGGCTCATGTAGCGCGGCGTGGCCACCAGTCCGCCGAGCTGGGTGAGCGACGAGTCCACCTTGAGATTGCGCGCCAGGCCGAAATCCACCAGCACCGGGCGGCCGTCCTCGCGCAGCAGGATGTTGGCGGGCTTGAGGTCGCGGTGCACGATGCCGTGCGCATGAATCGCGTCGAGTGCGCGCGCGATGCCCGCCGCGATGCGCAACGCCCGGAGCGAAGGCATGCCCTCGCGGATCTTCGCCCCAAGATGCCCGCCGGCCAGGTACTCCATGGCGATGTAGGGTCGCTCGCCGGCAAACCCCTGGTCGTAGATGCGCGCGACGTAGTCGTTGCGGATATCCGCCAGAATCTGATACTCGCGAACGAAGCGCTTCATGAACACCACGTCGTCGCGCAGGTGCTCATCGAGCACCTTGAGCGCGACGCGCTGTTGATCGTGCTCGCGCTCGGCGAGGAACACCTCGGCACTGCCGCCCTGGCCGATGCGCCCGAGGATGCGGTAGCCCTCCACCGGGTGCTCGGTGAGCGAGCGAGCCGGCCGCGCCTGCGCCCTGAACTCGGCGAGCGGCATGGTGCGCGAGAACGGGGACTCTCCTTGCAGCGCGGCGCGTGCGCGCAGCGCATCTTCCACCAGCCGCACCAGCGTTTCGCCCGCCGGTTCGCTGACCAGCACCACCGGCGGCGCGTCGCTCTGGCGCCGGATCGCCTCGGCCCAGCCGTAGCCCTCGCCGTGCGCGGTGCGTGGATCGATCAGCACCGCCGCATAACGCGCGGCGTCGAGCGCGGCGAGCGGGTTGCCGAGCGCGTGCGGATTCCAGGGCTCGATGATCGCGTCCTGCCACTGCGCGCGCAGCATTGCGGCAAGCGACTCGCGCGCCTCGTGCGACTCGTCGACAATGAGAAAATGCATGGTCGCAATCCCCTGGCGGATATTGTCCCGTGCGAGGGGCGCGGCGAGCAACGTAATACGCCATGCTTTGCAAAGCGATCATGATACGATCCGTCGCGCTTTGCGCTTAGGTAAGCGCGATTTGCGGAAATAGTTGGCATGTTGAACCTGTTTGGCGGCGACAAACCCGATCACCCGATGGCGGACCCGAAGGAGGCGCGGCGCCTGCTCGAGTCGTTGCCGGGCGACAAGCCGGCCGAGGCGCTCGAGGATCTGACGCACTGGATTGAATCGGTTTCGAGCACGCAGGGCTTCCGGCTCGAGGTGCGCATCGACCGGCTGCTCAGAATCGACGAGGCCGCACAGTCGCGCATTCGGGCGCTGTCGCGCGAGTATCTTGCGGCGGGGCGCCCCTCCCGTGCGCAGGAAACGCGCATGTGGTCCGGGATCCACGAATACTGGCGCCAGGCGGGAACGGCGTTCGCACGTTGCGTCGATGCCTTCCTGCAGAATGCGAAAGGGGTCGACGCCGCGCGCAACGCCCTGCCGATGCTTTTGTGCCGCGCGCTGCGCAGCCTCGCGCAGCAGCTCAAGTGGATGCACGTGCGCTATGGCCCGGTGGATCTGACGGTGTGGGGTGTGTTCAACAGCGTGTATGCGTACGCGGAGCTCTGCGGCCAGATGGAGGCCGCGGTGCAGCTTTACCCGGGCGAGGCGATCGCGACGACACCCCGGAAGGAATTCCTGCGTGCGCTGATGTTCAGCGCGAGTTCACCCGACAGTCTGATGCCGCCGGAAGCCGAGCTTGCCGAGCAGGCGGTCAGCAATCTCGCCCCGCATTTCGTGCTGGAGAAGGAGGCGAGCGCGGAGCTGCCGTACTGGACCGACATTTCTCAGGCGATGACGCCGTTGCGCATCGTGCGCCCGCCGCTACCCTCGCCGGGCCTGCGCTTCCTTGGCGCAGGCGAGGCGCTCGATACGCTGGGCGCGTGGATTCGTCAGATCGAGGCGAGCGACCGGATTCCCACCGAGGCCAACCTGAACGCGACCCAGGACGCCGGCCTCGCACTGCAGGTGCTGCGCCACCTTGCCAATGTATGGTCGCCGACGCCGCCGGAGCGCCGGCACGCGCGCCACAGCGTCAAATCGCGGCTTGCGGTGGCGCACGGCTTCGAGGGCGTGCTGCAGGCGCTTGGTACGACCGCCGCGTCTCCCGAGTCGATGCGCAAAGCCATGGAGCACTGGGTGGTCGAGAACGTGAGCGCCGGCGGCTTCGGCACGGTCGTGCCCCATCTCCTGGGCGACTGGCTCAAGATCGGCGCGCTGATCGCGATGCAGCCCGAGGGCGGCAGCAACTGGGTGATCGGCGTGGTGCGCCGGCTCAGCAAAACCGATGATCGCCAAGCCCGGGTAGGCATCGAGACGCTCTCCAAGGCGCCGCTCGCGGCCAGGTTTTCGCTCGTTCACACTAACGTCGAAGAGCGCGGCGTGCTGCTGCGCGGCCCCGATCTAGAACCCGGTGAGGCGCAGCTCGTGCTGCGTCCGGGCGTTTTCGCGCCGGGCCAGAATCTGCAGTCGACGCGCGGCGGACGTGTCTACGTGTACCTGCCGCAAGGCGTGACGCAGCAAGGCGCGGACTACGAGATCGCGCGCTTCCGCGAGATGGCGCGCGAGGGCTGAGCGTTGCGCCGCCGGTGCGCGGCCTTGACCGATGACTGACGGTCATTTAGACTCGCGGCCAACTGACCGCCAGTCATTAACTCCATGCCAAGCCCCGTCCGCAGTCGCGGCGCTTCCCCGCGGCGCCGCGCCATGCTTCCCGAGGACAAGTCCGAGCGCCGAGCCGCGATCGTGCAAGCGGCCGAGGCGCTGCTGCGCCGCGCACCGATGGGTGCGTTCTCGGTCGACGCGCTAGCGCAGCGCGCCGGACTCGCCAAGGGCACCGTTTACCTTTACTTCCGTTCGCGGGAGGAGGTGCTGCTCGCGGTACACGCGGCGAACGCGCAGCGCATGTTCGACGCGCTCGAGCGCGCGCTCGA
>JBFKUL010000315.1:0-3502 GCA_041635755.1 Burkholderiales bacterium
AGTCCCTGTCGCCCAAGCGATGGCGTGTAAAGATCGACGAGCGCAACTCTGGATCCCGGCGGCACGTTTAGAAAGGGTAGCCAGAACCGAAGCGCCAGGTCGAATCCTTGTAACGCCGCTTCGAGCTGTGCGAACACCTCGGGTACGGGGTGCGGGATGCTGTAGTAGTTCGAGACCAGAATGGTGACGTTACGTAGCGCGCGGCACGGCTGATTCGTGACGGGGTCGAGCACGGGCGTTGTCGGCGGCAGGAGGGTGCCACCGTCGTTGTTGAGCATTAAGTCGACCGCCTGCGCGACGCGTTGAGCAATGCCTGAAATGTCAGTATCGCCCCTCAGAAAGTCATTGGCCCCGGCGGTGATCGTCACAATGGTCGGACGCTGCGCAGGCTCGGCGCAGAGCGCCTGGGCGACCTGGTGATCGCGCAGATCCCAGCTCCGGCCGCCGCGGATGGCGATATTGGAGAAATCCATCTCCTTCTTGGCGCCGAACGCGCCTTGGTCGTACAGCCGATACACGTAGCCATTCGTCACCGGCATCGCGCCTTCGCCGGCGGCCACGCTGTCGCCCATGCCGACGTAGTAGTCGGTCTTGATGAAATTGATTTGCGCGTTCGCGAGCGAAGGTAGCAGGAAGGCGAGCGCGAGCAGAACGGCCGAAACGAAACGCATCGAAGATGGTTTAGACGGGTTCATGGCGAGGCTCCTTGGGGTGCAGGGGACTTGCGCGACGGCGCGGCCGCGCATCGCTGTGACGGGGCCTTGCGCGCCGTTGCCCGGCCAGCATAGGAGCGACCCGGGACAGATGCAATGGTCCTCCCGGGTCAGTCGCCGCCCGCATCCGAGGGTTTATCCCGACGTCCGTTCGAGGGCATCCCCGCCCGCGCGAACCGGGGTCCACGGAAATCGTAACCGACTGGTAAGCCATCGGTAGGCCGCGCGTGACCGCGCGGCTTGCACCCTTGAGTAGCCGGCGCGCGAATGGGTCGCGTGCCGGCCACCTCACGGGAGATACGACATGACCAGTCCAACGAGACTCACCCTTGCGTCAGTGCTGGCAGCCAGCAGCGTCGGCTGCGCCTCGATTACCGGCAGCGAAATGCAGAGCGTCATGGTGGCCACCAAGACCAAGACGGGCGAGCCGGTCGAGCGGTCGGCCTGCGTACTCAAGAGCCCGCGCGGCCTGTGGAACGTGACCACGCCCTCCAGCGTTACCGTGCAGCGTTCCGCCGAAGACATGGACGTCGAATGCCTCAAGGACGGCCATTCGCCCGGTATTGCGAAGCTGATCTCGCGAGCGCACGGCGGCATGTTCGGCAACATCGTTTTCGGCGGCGGGATCGGGGCGATCATCGATCACAACAAGGGCACCGGCTACGAGTACCCGAACAGGGTCGAGGTCGTCATGGGCGAGACCACGCTGATCGACCGCAAGAAGGAGGTCGAGGCCGCGCAGGCCAAGTAAGCGGACGTTTACGCAGCGCCCGATGCGCCGCGGCGGCGGCACGGTATCATCGCCGCATGCCGCAGCGCCCGTTTTCCGTTCCCCGCGACCTGACCGAGCTGCGCGGGGCGCTGATCCACAAGCCGGCGAGCTGGCTGCGCACCTTTCAGTTCGCCGCGGAGGCGATCGCCACCGCGCTTTCGCCCTCGGCCTACGACGACCAGGCGCGGCGCATCGCTGCGCGCCAGATCTACTTTTCCGCCTGGCAGGTGCTGGTCGGGTTCACGCTCGCCACCGCGCTGATCAGCTACGTGCTGATCCGCATCGTGATCGCCACGGCGCAGGACTTCGGCCTGTCGCAGTACGCGCTCGAGCTCACGGTGCGGGTGCTGGTGCTCGAGCTGATTCCGCTGTTCGCGGCGCTATTCGTCGCGCTGCGCTCGGGCGCGGCGATCAACACCGAGGTGGCGCTGATGCACATCCGCGGCGAGCTCGAAGCACTGCAGCGCTCGGGGCGCGACCCGCTGCACCGCGAGCTCGTGCCGCGCGCGATCGGCAGCGTGGTGGCGGTGATGCTGCTCACCTACCTCAGCTGCGCTGTCGCGCTGGTGCTCGCCTACGTCGTGACGTACGGCTTCTCGCCCTGGGGTCTGTCGCAGTACCTGCGCACCACCGCGCTGGTATTCGACTGGGTGATGGTCACCGGCATGGCGATCAAGACCTTCCTCTTCGGCGTGATGGTGGCGGCGGTGCCGATTACCGCCGCGCTCGCCGTGCCGCGCGAGATCGGCATGGCCGCCTTGGCGGTGCAGCGCGGCATGGTGCGCCTGGGCGGCGCGATCGCGCTGATCGAGGGCGTATTCCTGGTCGTGATGTACGTCTAGCGCATGGCCGACGAACCCGGTTCCTCGCTGCCGATCCGCCGCACCGGCCTGAAGGCGACGCTGCTGCTCGCGCTGACGATCGCGCTGGTGGTGAGCTTTGTGATCTACGTGCTCTACGCGCGCGGCACCTTCGAGGCGACGCAGCAGCTCATCCTCATGGCCGACAACTCCGAGGGCATCAGCGTGGGCACCGATCTCACCTTCTCGGGCTTTCCGGTCGGGCGGGTGCAACGCATCGAGCTCGCCGAGACCGGCCAGGCGAGGATCGAGGTCGACGTGCCGAGAAAGGACGCGCGCTGGCTGCGCTCGACGAGCGTGTTCACGCTCGAGCGCGGCTTGGTGGGCGCGGCGCGCCTGCGCGCTTTCACCGGCAACCTGGAGGATCCGCCGCTGCCCGACGGCGCGGTGCGCTTCGTGCTGCGCGGCGACACCACCGACGAGCTGCCGGGCCTGATCGCGAACCTGCGGCGCGTGATCGAGAACGTCGAGGCGATGACCGCCGAGAGCTCGAGCATCAACCAGGCGCTCGCCGCGGTGCGCTCGCTCGCCGAGCGGATGAGCGGGCGCTACGGCGCGCTCTCGGGACTGCTCGGCAGCGACGAGGAGGCGAAGAAGGTGATCGCGATGATCGAGCGCTCCAACGCACTGCTCGCCTCTCTCGATGCGACCGTGAAGCGCCTCGACACCGTGGCGCAGAAGGTCGAGCGCACCGTGGACAAAGCCGACGAGCGCGTGTTCGGCGCCGGCGGCCTGGCCGACGGCACCGCCGAGGTGATGGCGGAAACCAAGAAAGCCGCGGCGCAGCTCGCCGGCATGCTCGCCGAGGCGCGCGCGAGCCTGCAGAAGGCCGACGCGATGCTCGCCGACGCGCAGAAAATCGCCGCCAACACGCGCGAGGCCACCGAGGACCTCGCGGCGCTGCGTGCCGAGGTCGAGTCGAGCCTGCGCAAGGTGAGCCAGTTGATCGAGGAAGTGAACCGCAAGTGGCCCTTCAAGCGCGATGCCGATCTGAGGCTGCCATGAGCGCGGCACCGCGCCTGCGGTGGGTGATGCTTGCGGGCGCGACGCTGCTCGCGGCCTGCTCGAGCGGGCCGCTGCCGCCCGACTGGGCGCTCAACGCGCGAAGCTCGCTCGAGGCCTACGAGTCGGCCTACCTGCGCGGCAACACGCGCGTG
>JBFKUL010000316.1:0-3495 GCA_041635755.1 Burkholderiales bacterium
CGCCGGCAAGGCAGTGATGGACGTAACCCCCACGAGGCGTCTGGGCAACGACGAGGACCTGATGGGGCTCGTGGTGCTGCTCGCCTCGGAGGGCTCGCGCCACATCACGGGCCAGGCGATCGCCGTCGACGGCGGCGCGACCATAATCTAAGTGCAACGACGTGTTGCGAAGCGGCGCCAGCGCCGCATCGCAACGCCAACGTTCGGGAAAAGGGCGATGAGCACTGCAAAAACCGTACTGACTGTGGAGCATGCGCGCGCCTACCAGAAGAAGATCCCGTTCCTGGTGCACCTGGGCATTCTCACCGAGGAGCTCGGCGAAGGCACCGCGCGGCTGTCGATGCCGCTCGAGTCGCGCATGACCAACAGTTTCGCCACCGCGCACGGCGGCGTCATCATGACGCTGCTCGACGTGGTGCTGTGCACCGCCGCGCGCACGCTGCACCCCGAGGCAGCGGGCATCATGACGATCGACATGAGCACCTCGTTCATCGGCGCCGGCACCGGCCCGAAGCTCATCGCCGAGGGGCGCGTAATGCGCAACGGCCGCAGCATCATCTTCGTCGAGGGCGAGGTGAAGAACGAGGACGGCTCGCTGGTCGCCAAGGCGATCGGCACGGTGCGCGCCCGCACCGGAGAGAAAGGCTAGTCGCGGTACGACGGGTCGAGCCGGTCGAGCTTCGCCAGCAGCGCCGGCCACTCGAGCAGCCCGAAGCGACGGCGCACGCCGGGCTGGTACTGACGCCAGGCGTCCTCGACCACCTCAGCCGAAGGCAGGCCGAGCTCGACGTTGCACGACAGCGCCGCGACCTGCACCTGGCAGGCCCGCTCGAGGCGAAACATGCTGTTGAACGCCTCGGCGATGCTCGCGCCGACGGTCAGCAGGCCGTGATTCCTGAGGATCATGCCGTCGTGCGCGCCGAGATCGCGCACCAGGCGCGCCTGCTCTTCGAGCTTGAGCGCTACGCCCTCGTAGTCGTGGTAGGCGATTTTTGCAAAGCGCATCGAGGTCTGCGCGATCGGCAGAAGACCGTCCTTCATCGCCGAGACCGCCATGCCTGCGATGGTGTGGGTATGGATCACGCAATCGACATCCGCGCGCGCCGCGTGAATCGCGCTGTGGATCACGTAGCCCGCCTGATTCACCCCGTAGAGGGTCGGATTGAACAGGACCTTGCCGGCGTGGTCGACCTTGATGAAGCAGGAGGCGTGCATCTGCTCGTAGAGCAGCCCGTGCGGATTGATCAGGAAGGCGCCGTCTTCTCCCGGCACGCGCGTGGTGACGTGGTTCGCGCTCATCTCGGACATGCCGTACAGGTCGATCAGCCGGTAGCACGCCGCGAGGTCGATGCGCTTCGACCACTCCTCTGCGCTGACCCGCTCGCGCACCGGCTCCGAGTCAGTCAACCATTGCCGCGTCATGCCTGCCGCTCCCCGCGCGACCCGCGCAGCCGCTAACTTACCGCAGCCGGCGGGTTCACCGGCCGCGCGAACAGGTGCCGGCCGCGCCACAGCCACGCCAGGCCGGCGAACTGCGCCAGCCACAGCGCCCCGAGCGCCCAGCGGTAACCCTCGGGGGCATAGCCCTCGGCAAGGGTCGGCGGCCACAGGTTGAGCACCACGCCGACACCCCACTGGCCCAGGAACACGCCGCCGAACACGAACACGTTCAGCGCCGTATTGACGCGCCCGGTCATCGATTTCGGATAGCGGCGCGACAGAATCGCGTAGGCGAGCGTGATCGAGGTCGAGCCGCAGACGTATCCCCACCACAGTGCGATTGCGCCAGTGGTCGCGCCGAGCGCGATCAGCCCGAGGGCAAGCGAGGCGGCCGCAACGCCGCCCAGGAGCAGCGGCAGCGCGCCGCGGCTGCTGCGCGCGAGAGCGTCGGCGGCGCGTCCGAAGCCGATGTAGCCGACGATCATGGCGATATTGAGCGCGAGCAGGCCGCGCGCGACCTCCGCGGGGCTGTAGCCGGCGACGTCGCGCAGCCAGGTCGCAATCCACAGGGTCACCAGCGAAACCGAGGCGAGCTGGCTCGCGCCGATGCAAACCGCAATGCGCTGGAACGCCGCATCGCGCAACAGCGCCACCAGGCCGCGCAGCTGGTCGCCAAAGCGCTCGCCCTTGGGTGCCGCGCTGCGCTCCGGAACCCAGAAGAACAGCACCAGACTCACCGCCAAGGTCGCTGCGACGATACCGAGGTACGCTTCGCGCCAGTGCAGCACCCGCAGCACCATCTCGAGCGGCACGGTGGCGGCGATTGCGCCGAGCGCCCCGGCGGAGAACGCGATGCCGTTCAGCGTCGCGATGCGCTCGGGCGGATGCCATAGCACGAAGGCCTGGAACGACGACATCAGGCAGCCGGAGACGCCAAGCCCGATCAGCGCGCGCGCCGCGATCGCCGAGGCGGGCGAATCGGCAACCGAGAACCACAGCCCGCCGCTCGCCGCGACGAGCAGCAGCGTGCCATTGACGCGCCGCGGGCCAAAGCGATCGAGCAGCAGCCCGAGCGGCAGCTGGAACAAGGCAAAGGTCAGGAAGTACACCCCGGTGAGCAGGCCGAGGCCTGCGGCGGACAGCTCGAACTCGGCGGCGAGCGTCGGACCGAGAATCGCGTTCGACGCGCGGTAGACGTAGGAGACGAAATAGCCGGCGAGAAAGGGCAGCGTGACGCGCAGCAGCAGCCCGCCCGCGGGTCGGGTCATCGCATCCCGGGATTCCATGCCCGCAGTGTGCGGCCCGCGCGCGCCGGGGCCCAGCGGCGTTTCACGCCGCTCCCCACCTCGCGTTTCACGCCGCTCCCCACCTCGCGTTTCACGCCGCTCCCCACCTCGCGTTTCACGCCGCTCAGGCTGCCGCGCTACGCTCCGGGCCTTCGATGACGAGCATCAGGTCGTCGGGCTTCACCTCGGTGTCGCCGAGATCCCAGAACAGGATACGTTTCTTTTCGCGCTCGATGCCGATGACCAGGATAGGCAGCGCGCGCACCCGTTGCCCGATCTCCTCCTCGTTCGGCCCGCGCTCGGTGAGGCGCACGCGCCCGCGCTCGGTCAGGATCTCGTTGATGAGGCCCACCGTGTACGCGCTCTCGACCGCGTCGGCGAGCAGGTAGCCGCCCACCTTGGCGGGCGAGACGATCACGTCCGCGCCGCCCTGGCGCAGCAGCTTGGCATTCTCGTTCTCCCTCACGCTGGCGATGATGCGCAGCTTCTTCGACAGGTGGCGCGCGGTAAGCGTGGCGAGCACCGCGGTGTCGTCTCGTCCAACGCACAGGATGAGCGCACGCGCCTGCTGCACGACCGCCCGGCGCATGATGTCCTCGCTGGTGCAGCTTCCCACCAGCGCGACGAAGCCCGCCTCGGCAGCGGCGCGCGCGGCGCTCTCGCTCTGGTCGATCACCACCACGTGCTCGGGCTTCTCGCCCTTCGCGACCATCTCGACCGCGGCGATGCGCCCGCTGTGACCGAAGCCGCAGACGATCACATGGTCGGA
>JBFKUL010000317.1:0-3465 GCA_041635755.1 Burkholderiales bacterium
CCCTCCGAGCTCGGTCAGCGCATGCAGGCGCTCCTGCAGCAAACGCGCGATGCCCTGACGAGAAAGGACTATGTGGCCGCGGAAGCCGCTTGTCGTGAAGCGCTCAAGGCGGATGCCAGGAGCACCGACGCGCGGTACATGCTTGGCTACATGCTCGGCCAGTCCGGACGCATCGAGGAGGGCATCGAGGCGTTGCGCGAACTGCTCACGGTCAACGCCGACCAGGCCGAGGCGCATTTTCAGCTCGGAAAACTTTATGCACGCTCGCGCAGGCTGGACCAAGCAATGGCAAGCTATCAGGCGGCCCTCAAGCTCGCCCCTGATCACGCCGAAGCGCACAGCGACCTCTCGTCCGTGTACCAGAATCTCGGATTGACGGGCGAGGCCGAGGCCAGCGCGCGCAGGGCGCTGCGTTGCAACCCGGCGCTTGCGCAGGCGCACAACAATCTGGCCGTAGCGCTGTTCTGGGCCGGTGCGGAACCGTCGGAGGCAGAACGCCACTGCCACGAAGCGCTCCGTCTCAAGCCGGAGCTGAGCGAGGTCCGCGCCAATCTGGGACTCGTGCTTAAGGAACAGGGTCGCCTGAAGGAGGCGCTTAGCGTCCTCGACGAAGGCCTGCGGCTGAATCCGAACGACGCCACGTTGCACCTGAACCGCGGCCTGCTGCTGCAGGAAGGTTACGCGCGCTTCGACGACGCGCTCGTCGACATCCGCAAGGCGCAGTTCCTCGACCCCGAGTTCGACCGCGCGCACCTTTCCGAAGGCCTGTTGCTACTGCTGCAAAGCAAGTACGCCGAGGGCTGGGCCAAGTATGCGTGGCGCCTGCGTACACCCCGTGTCGAGAACCTCGATCGCTACATCGACCTGCCAAAGTGGGGGGGCGAGCCGCTTACGGGAAAGACGCTGCTCGTCGTCGGCGAACAGGGCCTCGGCGACGAGATCATGTTTGCCTCCTGCTTTCCGGAACTGCTCTCCCGCGACGGGCGCTGCGTGCTGACCTGCAGTTCGCGCGTCGCGCCGCTGCTCAAGCGAGCCTTTCCTACGGCACGCGTGCATCCGCTCGAGCGGCCTGAACAGGCCAAAGCCGTGCTCGCCGAGACGAAGCCCGATCTCAAAATCGCCGCGGGTAGCGTGCCCGCGATATTGCGTCGCGACGCCGCAAGCTTTGCGGCGCATCAGGGATACCTTCGCGCAGACCCTGAGCGCGTGGCCCGTTGGCGTGCCGAGCTCGGCAAGCTCGGTGACGGGCCGAAGATCGGGGTCAGCTGGCGCGGCGGCATCGCGCCGACCGGGCGCTTTCGCCGCTCGATCGACCTGGCCGGTCTCGCGCCGATGCTGAGCACGCCCGGCTGCACTTGGGTGAGCCTGCAGTTCGGGGAAGTCGAACGGGAAATCGAGCAGCTGCGCGCCTCGTCGGGCGTGCGTCTGCTCCACCGGCCCGAAGCAATCACCAACATGGAAGAGCTGGCCGCGTTAATCGAATGCCTCGACCTCACCCTAACGGTGTGCAACACGAACGTACACCTTGCCGGGGCGCTCGGCCGCCCCGCATGGGTTCTCGCGCCCTTCGTGGCCGAGTGGCGCTACGGCGTCTCCGGCGAGAAAATGATCTGGTATCCGAGCGTGCGCGTGTTCCGTCAGCGCACGTTCGGTGACTGGGAAAGCGTGATCGCGCCCGCCAGCATGGCGCTCGCACGCTGGCGCGAGACGCGCCAGACGTAGAACCCGGTCGCGTGGAACACGCGCCCGACCCCCTATTGCGGTACGCGGTGAGGGCCGATCGTCGCTGCGCGCCTTTGCTCGAACGCGGGATGGTCAACGCTCGAAGACGTGTTCGGCCACACCGGCGAACGGGCCTTCGGTTCGCGCCGCGCGCGCGACCTGCGCAGGGTCCCAACGAAAGCCGAGCGTCCCGAGCCAATCGCGTAGCGCAAGGTGCTCGGCGAGCGTCGGATTAAGCTCAACGAGCAGTGAGCGCACGAGCGCATTGCGTAGCGTGTGCGCCATGCCGCGCAGCGCCTTGTGCTCGAATCCGTCCACGTCCACCTTGACGTATTGCGGCACAGGAAGACGTCCGTCGGCGATCCACTCGTCGAGCGCAATGCTCAGGCATCCTTGCGTGAATGCGGCGCGCCGCGGCTTGAGGTCGTGCCCGACCTGCTCGCCGAACGAATGGCAGGAAGTCCCGGCCTCGAACTCGGAAAGGTAGAGCCGGTCGGCCTGCGACGCATCCGAAACCGCGGCGCAGTAGGCGGCCACCCTGGACTCGAGCGCATTCAGCGCGATGTTTCGGTTGAGCAGCGCGTAGTTCTGGCTCTCGGGCTCGAAAGCCAGCACGCGCGCCTCTCGCGCGAGCGCCGCGAATACCGTGTACATGCCGACATTCGCGCCGATGTCGTAGAGCACGGCGCCCCGCGGTATCGCGCGCAGCCACTCAATCGTAATTGGCTCCTTCGTGAACAAGGTCTGCACGCGCCAGCGCGCTTTGTCGTTTGAGACTTCGAATCTCGCCTCGCGACCGTCGACGTCGACGCGCGCGAGCTCCGCGCCGCCCTGGACCCCGGTCGACGAGTCGGTATTGCGGAAGACATGGTCGCGCATCGCGTCGCCGACCCGCGCATCGGCGTGCAGCTCCCAGGCGATGTCGCCGTGATTTGCCGCAGTGCGCACAAACAGTTCGCGCCACCAGCGCGGTTCGCGAATCGTGACATGCGCGTTGTTCCCGTCGGGCAGGCGCTTGCGCGCCGGATAGCACGCGACGTTGGCGTAGACGAAGCGCTTCGCATAGCCGAACAGCTCGGACACGATCCAGAGCAGGTCCTCTTGCGGACAGTGCTCCAGCACGTCGGTGCAGATGACGCCGTCAAAACGGCCTTCGGGCAGCGCTGCGTAGGGCGCGTAACCCGGGTCGTAGCAGCGCACCTCGTCGACGTCCCAGTACTCGGCGATGCCGTCGGCGACGTGCCGGCCTGCCACCATCACGCGATGCGGACGGTACTGCAGACCCTTGCCGGCGCCGTAGTCGAGAATTGTGCGCGCGCCGCTCCCGGCGATCAGCTTCTTGATCGCCGTCACGTGCGGCGCGAGGCTCGATCCGGGAAACGTTTCCGCGGCCGCAATGCCGAGGTGCACCTCGCCCTCCGCATGCATGCGGCCATACTGCTTCGTCAAGTACTGATAGCGCGGGCTCGGCTGGCTGCGGCTGAAGGTCACGGGCTGGCTCGGGCAGATCCGCCGCGCAGGATGTTAGCATCGGCGCTCGAGCGAAACGCGGCATGTCCCGCCGCGGCGCGCTCACCTAGAATCCCCGCATCGTCTCCCTTTGCAGGTGCCCGTCATGTCGAAAGCGTTCGCGTCGCAAGCCGACCTCAAACCCAAGAAGATCACTTTCCGCAAGCTTTCGGCGAACGCCTATGCGTTCACCGCGGAAGGGGACCCGAACACCGGCATCATCGTCGGCGATGA
>JBFKUL010000318.1:0-3446 GCA_041635755.1 Burkholderiales bacterium
CAGCAGCTTGCCGGCAGCATCGCGCGCCAGATCGGCGCCGATCCGCTGCTTGCAGAGCGCGCGGCGTGGCTCGCCAAGGCCGATCTGCTCACCGGCATGGTCGGCGAGTTTCCGGAGCTGCAGGGCGTGATGGGCCGGTATTACGCGCTGCACGACGGCGAGCCGCGCGCGGTCGCCGATGCGATCGAGGCGCATTACCGGCCGCGCTTCGCCGGCGACCGGCTCCCGGAGGCGCCCGCGGCATGCGCCCTGGCACTCGCCGACCGGCTCGACGCGATCGTCGGCCTGTTCGCGGTGGGCGGCGCCCCGACCGGCGACAAAGATCCCTTTGCGCTGCGCCGCCAGTCGCTGGGCGCGCTACGCATCCTGATCGACCGGCGCCTTGCGCTGCCGCTCAAGGCCCTGCTTGCGGAAGCCGCCGCCCTGTTTCCAGCGGACCGTATCGCAGCCGGCGTCCCCGAAGAGACCTTCGCCTTCATGCTCGATCGCCTGCGCGGCTATCTGCGCGAAGCCGGATACGCCGCCGACGAGATCGATTCGGTGGCGAGCCAGCTTCCCGAGCGCATCGACCTGGTGCCGGCGCGGCTCGACGCGGTGAGGGGCTTTCGTATCCTGCCCGAGGCCGAGAGCCTCGCGGCCGCCAACAAACGCATCCGCAACATCCTGAAGAAGGCCGGCGAGCGCGGCGGCGCCGCGGATCCGGCGCTGCTTGCCGACCCCGCGGAGAAGGCGCTCTTCGAATCCATGACGCGCCTCACCCCGGAGGTCGAGACCCGCATCGAGCGCGAGGACTACGCCGGCGCGCTCAAGGCGCTGGCCGGCGTGCGCACAAACGTCGACCGGTTCTTCGACGACGTGATGGTGAACGTCGAGGATGCCCGGCTGCGCGGCAATCGCATCGCGCTTCTGCGCCAGCTCGACGCGCTGATGAACCGCGTCGCCGACATTTCGAGGCTCGCGGCATGAAGCTCATTGTGTTGGACCGCGACGGCACCATCAACCACGACAGCGACGCCTACATCAAGTCGCCGGCCGAGTGGAAGCCGATCAAGGGCAGCCTGGAGGCGATCGCGCGACTGACGCAAGCCGGCTTTCGCGTCGTGGTAGCGACCAACCAGTCCGGCATCGCGCGCGGCCTGTTCGACGTCGCTACGCTGATCGCGATCCACGACACGATGCACCGCGCGACGGCGCAAGCGGGCGGCCGCATCGACGCGATCTTCTTCTGCCCGCACGCGGCGGACGCCGACTGCGAGTGCCGCAAGCCCAAGCCGGGCATGCTGCTGGCGATCGCCCGCCGCTTCAACGTGTCGCTCGAGGGCATTCACGTGGTGGGCGACGCGCTGCGCGATCTGCAGGCCGCTCAGTCGGCCGGCGCGAAGCCTGTGCTGGTTCTCACCGGCAAGGGCAAGAAGACGCGCCAGGCGGGCGATCTGCCCGATGGCACGCAGATCTTCGCCGACCTCGCGGCGGTGGCCGCGCACTTCGCACCGTGACGGTGCTGCGCTCGGCGCTGTTCACGCTTGCGCTGGTTTTGCTGACCCCGCCCTACGCGCTGCTCGCGATCGCCACGTTCCCGCTACCGCGCAGGACGCGCTACCGCGTGATCGCCGGATGGAGCTGGATCGTCGTGCGCCTCGCGCGCGCGCTCTGCGGCATTCGCTGGCAGGTGGAGGGACGTGAGCATCTTCCGGCGCAACCGGCAGTGATTCTCTCCAAGCACCAGTCGGCGTGGGAGACGCTCGCCTACCAGGAGATCTTCCCGCCGCAGTCCTACCTGCTCAAGCGCGAGCTGCTGTGGATCCCGTTCTTCGGCTGGGGTCTGGCGCTGATGAGCCCGATCGCGATCGACCGCACGCGCGGCCGGGCGGCGCTGCGCGCGCTCGGGCGCCGCGGCGAGGAGCGCCTTGCACAGGGCTTCTGGGTCGTGGTGTTTCCGGAGGGGACGCGCGTCGCGCCGGGCGAGCGGCGCAAGTACCAGGTCGGCGGCGCCTGGCTTGCCACGCACTGCAAAGTGCCGGTCGTGCCCGTGGCGCACAACGCCGGGCGGGTATGGCCGCGCAACGCCTTTCTCAAGCGTCCGGGCATGATCACGGTGCGCATCGGCGCGCCGATCGAGACTGCCGGGCGCGATCCGGCAACCGTAAACCGTTTGGCCGAGGCATGGATCGAGAAACAGCAAGAAACGCTCTGCCCGCGCAGCTGACGCTGTTTGACGAGACGATCGAAACATTCTGCGAGCAAACCGCGCCGAGGCGTCTTGCGCAGCTCGCCGGGCGCATCGTCGAGTATCGCTTCGCCCGCTCGCGCCGGCGCACCATCGGCATCAGCGTCGATGCGCAGGGTCTCCAGGTCTCCGCGCCGCGCACCGCGGCGTGGCGCGACATCGAAGCCTTTCTTCAGGAGAAGGCGCGCTGGGTTGTGGCGCGGCTCGACGAATGGGCCGGCGTGCCACCGCCGCGCGCGATTCATGGCATCGGCGGCGAGTCCTTTCCCCTCTTCGGCGCGCCGGTAGAGCTCGCGGTTCGTGTCGGCCGCGATAGCGTACAACGAGATGGGTCGCGCGTGGTCGTGAGCCTCCCCGAGCCGGGGCTTCGCCTTCAGGTGCTTACGCTGCTCGTGGATTGGCTGAAAGCGCAAGCGCTGGCGTCGTTGACGCCGCGGGCCGCGCACAACGCAGCGTTGCTCGGACGCCCCGCGCCGCGCGTGAAGCTTTCGCGGGCACGCAGCCAATGGGGCGTTTGCACCGAAGGTGGCCTGATCCGGCTGAACTGGCGCCTGGCGCACCTCGAGCGCGCGCTTGCCGACTACGTTGTGGCCCACGAGACGGCGCACCTGGTCGAACTCAACCATTCGAAACGCTTCTGGAGCCTCGTCGGAACGCTGTATCCTCATTGGCGGGACGCACGCGAGCGGCTCGAGATTGCCGGTGCGTCGCTGCCACTCATCAGGGGAGTGAAATGAGATTTCTGCACACCATGCTGCGCGTCGGCAACCTCGATCGCTCGATCGACTTCTACACCAAGGTGCTGGGCATGCGCGTGCTGCGCAAGCGCGAGGTGCCGGAGGGCAAGTACACGCTCGCCTTCGTCGGTTACGGCGAAGAAGCCGACCATACCGTGCTGGAGCTGACCTACAACTGGGGCACCGAGAAGTACGATCTCGGCAATGCCTTCGGTCACCTCGCGCTCGAGGTGGATGACGCCGCGCGCGCCTGCGCCGCGGTCAAGGCGCAAGGCGGGCGGGTCACGCGAGAAGCCGGTCCCGTCAAGTTCGGCACCACGGTCATCGCCTTTGTCGAGGATCCAGACGGCTACAAAATAGAATTCATCGAGCGCAAGAGTGCTCGATGAATGCCTGGCAGGACCGGAACAGGGGAACCATAAAGGTTCCCCCGTACCCCTTCGGGGGACGCCCCGCAGGATAGGAACAGGGGAACCACAAAG